>DASSJP010000315.1:0-4151 GCA_035691165.1 Rubrobacter sp. | reverse complement strand
GTCATGGAGGCGTGCCTCGGGCGTCTCTTCAGAGAACGCGGCTTCTACGAGGTAGTTTCCGTTCCAGCGGACGCGGTAGATGCGGAGGCCCGCCAGCTCGTCATCTGAAAAGCGCCGGTCGAGGTCTGAGGCGGCGGCGCGTGCCTCCTCCTCGCGGGCGAACTCGTAGCCCAGAGATGAGGAGCGTCGGCTCTCTTCCATCTCAGGGCGTCCCCAGCCTCGACATCCAGAGTCCGG
This sequence comes from Rubrobacter sp., assembly GCA_035691165.1. GTDB lineage: Bacteria > Actinomycetota > Rubrobacteria > Rubrobacterales > Rubrobacteraceae > Rubrobacter_D. The sequence goes on along the minus strand of DASSJP010000315.1, from coordinate 3,914 downwards.
GATCCCGGACCTCTTCGAGCGAGGGCAGATTCTCCGGCCTCTCCCAGATACGGTTCAGGCCCTCCATCCCCTGACGTCTGACCACGGCGTCGGCGAAGCGCTCGCCGAGCCTGTACTGTTCCAGCTTGACGTCGAGGCCGGTCAGGCGGAAGACAGCGGTCTCGAAGGGCGGCCTGTGCGCCCTGCTTCTGGCCATGCGCTCCTTCAGGTGCTCGTAGTGGGGCACCAGGCCCTTTCCGACGTGGTGCATCACGTAGTCCGAGTAGCCTTCGATAACCGACATCGTCGCCTGCATCCGGTCGAAGGACTCGCGCTGGGAGCTGCTCATCAACAGCTCCACAGACCTGCCCCCGGTCTTCATGTTCTCCGAGAGCCTGCGTAGCGTCTCACGGAGTCCGAGCCGTTCGGCGAGCGGTGAGATGAGGCTCTCCAGAAGCTCCCCGAGATGCATGCGGAGCCACGGATACCCCTCGAACTGGAGCGCGTGGGTCATCTCGTGCAGCACGATCCACAGCCGAAGCCCGTCAACAGGCACGCCGAGCCTCGCTGCTGCAGAGACGATGTTCCCATCGAGGAAGAAGACCTTGCCGGGTTCCCCCTCACGCCCCGGTGTGAGCAGCGGCCCCGTATCGTACTGTCCAAGGACGCGCGAGGAGAGGAATCCCAGAAGCAATCCTACCTGGGCCGTCAGCGTCACACCTCCCACAGCCCAGGTAAGGTCGCCCGCGCCAGCCGCGGCGCGCTGCACAACAGGTTCCATCAGCTGTCCGAAGCCCTCGATGTTGAAGTCGATCCACTCCGCCCGGTCCGCGATCCTGAGCTGTCTGCCTGTCGGCGGTCCCTGGGGAAGCTCGATCCCGGTGAAGCGCGAGAGTGGGTCGAGGGTCGTCTCCACGGCGCCAGCGTAGTCGAAGTCGCCTGCGGGCCCACGCTCGGTGCGGGTGGCCAGCGTCACGGCTATCGTCCGGGCGGCGCTCCAGGAGATCATCGGATGTCTCTCACGAACAACGACATGCCTTGAGTATATACGCTGCGGAGGTCTGCGAGTTGCGGCTGATTGTCAGGTGTGGGTCCGCGGGTTATATTCTGTCTTATGTTCGGAGTCGGTCCTCAAGAGATGGTTATCATCGGGCTCATCTTCCTCGTGATCTTCGGTCCTGGCTCCCTCCCCAAGATGGCACGCGACATGGGCCGCTTCGTGGCCGAAGCCCGCCGCGCCATCGACGACTTCAAGGAAGAGATCACCGCGGCCGACGAGGACGACGAAGACGAGCGCTAGCGCTTCTCTCCAGCCGTTCTTCTATTCTTCCGGAACGTACAGGGCTCGTCCCAGTGGATTCTCGTGGTGGCTCCAGCCGCCAGGGCTGACGTTAATGGTGGTCTCGACATACATGGCCGCCCTCGCGTCGAGGTTGTCCACGAGGTGGACCAGGAGGGCTTCGAGCGTCGTCGGACGCTCTGGAGATCCGTACTCGGTCTCGCCCTGGTGTGAGATCAGAACGTGCGAGAGCCTCAGGCGCAGTTCCTCCGGGAACGCAGGCATGCTCTCGACGTAAGATGAAACCAGGCGCTCTCCGAGCACGACGTGGCCGAGCATACGGCCTTCCGTCGTGTACGCGAACGCCCCCTTGTCCCACGACAGCTCGCGCACCTTGCCCACGTCGTGGAAGATTGCTCCGAAGACGAGCAGGTCGCGGTCCACGGGGTACAGTTCGGCCAGCTCGCGGGCTATCTTCAGGCAACTGACCGAGTGTTCCAGCAGGCCCCCGATCCTGGCGTGGTGCATCGTCTTGGCGGCGGGGGCCTCGCAGAACGCCGTCCAGAAATCCTCGTCCGAGACCATCTTCTCGAAGAGTTCTCTGAGGTGTTCGTTCTCCAGCTCCTGCCCGGCGCGTTCCAGCTCCGCCGCCAGGACACGCCTGTCCATTTCCGTGGCCGGCAGGTAGTCTTCCTCGGAGACGTCCTCAGGCCGCAAGAGACGCAACCGTTCGAGCTTCACCTGCAGGGTACCGCGGTATTCGTGGGTGTGTCCCTCGACGTCCACGTAGGCCGGAGCGGGAGTCTCATTCAGGAACTCCTCAGGGAGCTTTCCCCACATGCGGGCGTCTACGGAGCCGGTACTATCTACCAGCTTCATCGAGAGGTAAGGTACGCCGCGGCTGTCCTTGCGGACGGTGATATCCGTGGCAAGGAAGCTGGCGCGCAACCTGGAACCAGGTTCCAGATCACGCGCCCAGAACTTCTCTTTGTTCAGAGGGATTCCCCTATCCGCTCTACCCCTTCACCGCCCCCGCCGTCAGCCCCGAGACGATGCGGCGTTGGAAGATCAGGACCAGAATCACCAGCGGTATCGTGACGACCACGGCGCCTGCGGCCTGCGACCCGTAGTCGACCGTGTAGACCGTAGCGAAGTTCGGGATCACGACCGTCACCGGATAGTGTGCTGCGTCGAAGATGAACGTGTTGGCGAACAGGAACTCGTTCCAGGCGAAGATGAAGGTCAGGATCGCCGTCGTGAACACGCCGGGAGCCGCGAGCGGTACGATCACTTTCTGGAATGCCTGAATAGTCGTTGCCCCGTCCACCTTCGCGGCCTCTTCGAGGTCGCGTGGCAGCTCCTTGAAGAAGGCCACCAGGATCCAGATCGTCAACGGCAACGCGAACACAGTGTCAGGGATGATCATGGCCCAGTAAGTGTTTATGATGCCGACGGCCGTGAACTGTATGAACAGGGGGGCTATGATCGCAACTGCTGGGAAGAAGCTGATCGCCAGAATCAACGTCATGACCGAGCTCTTGAAGCGGAAGCGGAGCCTCGCTATCGCGTATGCGCAGATGGCACCGAAGAACAGGCAGATCACCGTCGTCGATCCTGCGACGATCACGCTGTTTTGCAGCGCCTTTATGAAGTCAGGATTTCCGAAGACGGTCTGGTAGCTGGTGGAGACCGGCGACGAGGTCAGCGTGACCATAGGCGAGTCCAGAAGATCGCTCTTGGTGGTGATGCTCATCCTGAAGACCCACAGAAGCGGGAAGAGGCTCACCAGCACGAAAAGCACCAGGAACACGTAGAACAGGATCATGTTCAGGGGCCCACGACCGGTTGCTCCCTTGGTGGTCGTTGCGCTAGCCATCCTCTACTCCTCCGTTCCGGTCTGCATGCCGAATATCTTGATGAAGATAAGCGCGATCAGGAACGCCGTCACGAAGATGAAGACCGCCGCCGCGTTCCCCTGGGGGAAGAGCAGCTGGCTGACCCTCACGCTCTTGAACACGAACGTGCTCAGGGACTCGAGCTGCTGGCCGCTCATCACCCAGAACAGGTCGTAGACCCGGTAGGCGTCGAGTGTCCTGAACAGCACGGCCACCAGTATCGTCGACTTCAGGAGCGGCAGCGTGATACGGAAGAAGCGCTGCGTCACGTTGGCCCCGTCGACCCTCGCCGCCTCGTAGACCTCGCCCGGGATGGTTTGCAGGCCAGCGAGCAGCAAGAGGGCCATGAACGGTGTCGTCTTCCAGACGTCAACCAGGGTAGCCCCGATGAGGAGCAGCGTCCTGTCGGCGAGTATCGGCTCGCTGATCAGGCCGATGGCATTCGCCGCTTCGTTGATGATGCCGATCTGATCCTGGAACATGAGCCGCCACATCACCGCGGAGATGACGGTCGGGAAGGCCCAGGGCACCAGAACCGCAGCCCGCACCAGGCCGCGCCCGCGGAAGGCACGATTGATCGCCAGGGCTATGCCCAGCCCGATAACGAACTCGAGGGCCACGCTCGCAACGGTGAAGATCACAGTGTTCTTGAGGCCCTCCAGGAAGTCCGGGTTCTTGAGCATCTCGGTGTAGTTCTCGAGACCGACGAAGGAGCCGAAGCCGGTGATGGTCGAGTCGGTGACGCTCAGCAGGATAGAGTA
>DASSJP010000314.1:0-5127 GCA_035691165.1 Rubrobacter sp. | reverse complement strand
GATTAGCGAAGGCTCCAGGGCCGCAAGCTCGATCTCGCGTTCGCCCGCCAGATGCTTGGCTGTGGCGAGCGCCTCGAGCACGACCCTGTCCAGCTCGACCTTCTGGCGCCTGATTGGCACCCCTGCGTCAGCCCGCGCCAGTGCGAGAAGGTCAGCCACCAGTTGGGAGAGTCGATGTGCCTCCCTGTCTGCTTCCTGAAGCGCCTCGTCCTTCTGGTCAGGCGAGGCGTCAGGGTGGCGACGCAGCAGCTCGAGGTTGCCCTGGATGGCGGTGAGCGGCGCCCTGAGCTCGTGCGAGGCATCCGCGACGAAGCGTTTCTGCGCCTGGTAGGCGTGCTCCAGGTTCGCAAGCATATCGTTGAAAGTCTCGGCCAAGCGTCCCAACTCGTCGCGACTCTTCCCGACGGGCACGCGCCTTCCGAAGTCCTGTGAACGGGCTATTGTCGCCGCGGTTTGCGTCAAGGAGTGCACGGGACGGAGAGCGCGGCCCGCCAGTAGAAGACCGGCGACCAAGGTGGCGCCAGCGCCAGCCGCGGCCATCAGTGCTACGAGCCAGCGCAGCCTCTCTACGGAGGCGTCGATCCTGTTCAGCGGCGAGGCGGCCACGAGGTAGCCACCAGAGCCACTTACCGGAACGACGTACAGGCGCCAGCGCGTACCGCCTGTAGCGCTCTTCAAAGAGAACGCGCCACGACCTCCACCGACGTGGATAAGCGGCGGGGCGAGGGCGGCGATCCTATCGAAAGGAGGCCCCGAAGGCTTCCTCAGCACCGCGCGCGGGTCCACGCGGGGTGCCGCATCGGCGTCCGGCGACTGAGTACTCAAACGCCCGTCCGCCCCGTACGCGCGAACCACCACACCGACTGGCATCGGCGCCGAGAGGACCGCGGCCCTGTCCGCGGGGCCCGAGGCGGCCGCGTACTCCCTGGCCAGGTGCTCACCCGTGCTCGCGAGCAGCCGGTCCAGGTCATCGTAGTGGGCCCTCGTGTGCACGGTGTAGACCACCAGGCAAACGAGAACGACGACCAGCCCGGTCAGGGCTCCGTACCACAGGGCGAGGCGAAGCCGGATAGGCAGAGCGTCCTACCCCTCCCTGAGGACGTAGCCGGTGCCACGCAGCGTGTGGATCAGGCGCCCCTCGCCATCGGCCTCGAGCTTCTGACGGAGCTGCTTGACGTAGACCTCGAGCACGTTGGTGTTGCCGCCGAAGTCGTAGCCCCAGACGCGGTCCATGAGGAAGTCCTTGGGCAAGACCCGCCTCGGGTGCTCGAGGAACTGGTGCAAGAGCTCGTACTCTGTGGTGGTCAGGTCGATCTCGCGTTCTCCCCTTAGCGCCTGGCGGGTGCCCGTATCCAGGCACAGATCCTCGAAACGCAGCACTGGCGGCCTCTCCGCCTCCTGGCGCCGCAGCAGCGACCTCACGCGGGCGAGGAGGATGTCGAAGGTAAAGGGCTTTACCACGTAGTCGTCCGCACCGCGCCCGAGGCCCTCGATCTCGTCTGCGGAGGTATCCCGCGCCGTGAGCATGATTATGGGCAACTGGGGGTCTGCCGCCCTGAGGCGTCTTAAGACCTCAAGCCCGTCCATCCCCGGCATCATGATATCTAGGACGACCAGATCCGGGTAGCGCTCCCTGGCGATGGCCAGTCCCTCTTCGCCTCCCGCCGCCACGTCGACGTCGAATCGCTCGTAGGAGAGCCCCCGCCTGAGGAGGCTTGTCACAGCGGGGTCGTCGTCGATCACTAGTATGCGCTGCATGCGGGGCACCTCCCCTCATACGGGGCACGCAGGTCCGAAGAGAATTATAGCCCCCGCGCGACTTAGGGCGATCGCCGACCGCGCTTAGCGGGGCGCCCTCTTGCGACGCTCTGGTATCCAGGAGCGGCCGGCCAGATGCACCAGCTCTATGTCCGTGGCGCCGGAGAGGTCAACGAGACCCTCGCTCCCTGCGGCTGGATCGAAGGCCAGAAGCGCGACCTCGCCCCAAAGCGCCGCCGTCCCCTGAAGCGCCACCCCCGCCAGCTTGCGCTCGATCTCGACGAGCGCCTCCGCAAGGCGCGCGCCCTGGACGAAAGCGCGGCCCGGAGTAGGTGTCGGTCCCAAGGGTCCCGCAGGGAAGAACCTCTTCTCCCAGATACTCTCCGCCTCCTCACTGCCAAGAACACGCCCCTGCCGCGAACCTACTACCCTTCTGAAGGCTGGCTCGACCCGGTGAGACCTCTCCTCAGGGTAAGCGCCGAAGAGCACGTATTCTTCCTCAAAGCCCCTGGCGCGGGACATGGAAGCGGTCAGGAAAGCAAGGTGCCAGAGAGGGACCCCTCCACGGTAGAGATCGAGGACGGCATTCCCGAGGTTCTGTGCGTCCTTGAAGATCGCCCCCACGGGTACGTCCGCGGACGCCCGCCTCGTGGCGAGCCTGGCCCGCACGAAGAACGCCATGGTGCCCCTGGATCCCACGAAGTGCCTAAGGGCCTCGCCCTCGATGACCTGCCGCCCGCCTCCCGCAAGCACGACCTCCACCCGTAGAACGTTCTGAAGTAACCAGCCGTACTCGAAGGAGCCGATGCCCACGCCGTTCTCGGCCAGCCAGCCGCCCACCGTGGACCTCGGTGCGCTCGTTGGGTAGACGGTGGGCCCTATTCCCCTCTCGCGCAGGCCCTCGAGAAGGGCCATCCAGGTGGCCCCGGGTTCGACCTCCACCCATCTCTCGGTCGCATCTTTCGGCAGCCTTATGCGGTTCATGGCGTCGAAGCGCACAAGGAGGGCCGGTGGCGCCTTGCCAGGGTAGATGGCGGTGCCGGCTCCACGGGCAACAAGCGGAATGTCGTGATCCGCGGCGAGTCTTGTCAGGAACGCGACCTCATCGGCACTCTGCGGGAAGACGGAGGCTGAAGGCTCATTATTAGCATCTGGTTCGCCTGTGGCGTGCCACATGAAGCGCCTTCCGAATATCTCTTGCAGGATTTCGATGGCTCCCTGGGGTATGTGGCTGGTCATGAGATCTACCTTTCTAGCGCTCTTCGCCCCGAGCACAAACCAGGGGTGCAAGCCTGCATCCCTCCCCGAAGGCAAAGGGATCGCCGAAACTAGTCAGGTCTCCAGAGCAGCAGCGTGTGGTCTCACGCCTCCAGAGAGGAACATGATCGTCTATAGCCGGACCCTCCCGCGAGTCGATAAGCCTATTCAAGGCTGTCGTAATAGAGTTCCTCCAGGAGGTCGCTTATCTCGGCCTGCGCTTGCAGACCACTAAGGAGTCCCTCAGAGATCAAGACCAGCATCTGCAACCTCTTCTTTCCGGTCCAGGAAGATTATCTTGCGAGACCAAATCCGCGCGCCTTCTCATGGAAGCGGGATAGCGGCGGGCCCATAGCCTACGTCTTTATGTAGCGCTTCTTGTCACGCAGCCGGGCGAAGTAGTCGTCCACGTCTTCGCAGCACACCACGATGGTGCTGGCCAAGAGCATCCTTATGATTGGACCGATCACGGCATTAACCTCCTTTCCAAGGGGCGCACTCTCCCACCCCGTTCTCAAGTACACCAAGGGAACTTCCCTCTCGGGTCCCTCTACCACAGTATTGTGCCGCTCTGGTCCACCTCCGCCTTGATCAAGTTTGATGCTTCCGGTGATCAGAATTGACCAATCGACGTCCGGGCAATGGGCATCTTTCTCGCGGCTGACGGTAGCGCAACCACGTGTTATTTCTTCATCAGGGCACTCGGCACCTACCTCGCCTGGATCAGTCTCAAGGGGCCTTAGATGAGCAAAGGTTGCCGGAGAGAGGTTGCCCGAGGCTCCTGCCTGTAGGGAGTAATTACTGGCGCTCAGATACCACGTCCAGGAAGAGGGCCGCCGTCCAGGAGAACAGGTCCGAGCCATGTCCGTCGCCGCTGAAGGGGTCGAAGTATTCGTAGAAGCCAGCCCGCCTGACCAGCTCGATGATCGTGTTGCCCAGGCGTTCGGCCTCCTTCTCGAACCCGTAGCGATAGAGACCGCGCATAAGGAGCCAGTTCATGTTGATCCAGACCGGGCCGCGCCAGTAGCGCGACGGCGAGAACCCGTAGCCGTAGGGATCGTAGCTCGGGACAGGCACTATCCTTCTCCCTTCTAGGGAGTATCCACCCTGCTCAAGGCTTTCGACCATGCGGTAGGCCCTCTCTTCGTTAGGGACGCCGGCGTAGAGAGGGATGAAGCCCGCTGCGGCGTACACCCTTATAGGCTGACTCACCACCAGATCGAAGCCGAGGTAGGTTCCGTGCTGGGCGTCCCAGAGCTTGCCGTTCATCGCGTAAGCCGTGCGGTGTGCCCGAAGCTCGTGAGGTGAAGGATCCTCGCCAAGAGTACGCGCGATCTCCGCAAGATCCTGCTCCCCCTGGCAAAGGAGCGCATTGAAGAGCACATCCTGCACGAGGAAGGGGCAGTCCACCCTTATGCGCCGCTCGTCGTAATCTCTCTCGGAGAAGAGCTTGACCAGGTAGGCGAAGCGGTCGTAGGCCGCCCCCTCGGGCCTGTCCTCGGCGGAGACCGCCTGGGTGTCGACGCGCCTGTACTCCGGGATCTCTTGCGGAGTAAGGCACATTCGCAGCAGTATCGGGTCCCACATCGGGGAATTGTCCATGCCCGACTCCCACGGATGGCGGATGTAGACGAGCCCCTCGTTCTCTGGGTCACGCTCCCTGTAGAGATAGTCATGCCAGGCCACAAGGCGGGGGAACACTGTCTCGAGAAACGCCCGTGCGCCCGCACGGTCTCCCGCATGGTCTCCCGCGCGGCGGTACACGGCGAGGGCGGCGGTGGCGTGTAGCGGCGGCTGGACGACGCCTGAGGTCTTATAGTTGCACACCGCGCTAGGCGCGCACTTCGCGTGCCAGTAGTCCATGCCTGGGAAGTAGCGGTGGGAGCGTGGATCGAAGACTATGTGCGGCAGCAGCCCGTTGGTCCACTGGTTCGCAAAGAGGTGGGTAAGCTCGCGTATCGCCCGCTCCTGGTCGAAGGTGGCGTAGCCCAAGGCTATAAAGGCCGAATCCCAGGACCACTGGTGCGGGTAGAGCCTCGGGCCGGGGCGGGTGTACTCGCCCCTCCAGTTGAAATCGAGGACCTCTCTTGCGCGCCGCACGAGCGCATCGAG
>DASSJP010000313.1:0-4291 GCA_035691165.1 Rubrobacter sp. | reverse complement strand
CTTAACGTAGTCTAGGAGCAGCGCGTGTGAACCAGCTGGCTTAGATGACCGACGAGCATCTACCGACGACCGGGAAGGTAGCTCTCGTGACCGGTGCTACTTCCGGCATTGGGCGGGCTGCAGCCCTCGCGCTTGCCCAGTACGGCTACCGAATCATTGTTGTGGGGCGGGAGGCAGCACGTGGTGCCGGGGTGGTCGACGAGCTTGAGCGGATCGGGCCAGGCGGCGAGTTCCTGCCCATTGATCTGCTCAACCTCGCCAACATCCGACGCCTCACTCACGACGTTACCGAACGCTACCGGCGCATCGACGTGCTCCTCAACAACGCCGGGGGCACCTTCCGTGCTAAAGCCCTAACTTCAGACGGCATCGAACGCACCTTCGCCCTCAACGCCGTAGCCCCCTACGCCCTCACTACGGCGCTTCTCTCCCCCCTCCAAGCAGGCGAGGGCCGGGTAGTGAACGTAATCACCCAGATCCCCGCCCGAACCCGCCTCAACATCGATGAGCTCACCAACCCACCACGCTACAATGCCTTCGCCGCCTACAGCCGAGCCAAGCTCGTCCTCATATTCCTCACCCTCGAACAAGCCGCCCGCTACTCCGAGACGGGCATCACACCGGTTGCCGTGCACCCAGGGATCGTGACCGGCACCCGCTTTGGTAACGACATGCCCGCCTGGCTCAACCGGTTGGGACCTATCGCCGCCCGGCTGTTACAACGCCCCACGAGCACCGTCGATGAGGCAGGTGATCGGCTCGCCCACGCCGCCACCTCGGCTCTCTCCCCAGGCACAGGAGGCGATGAACAACCCACCGGCTGTGAGCCGGCCACGTCCACCCATCATGGTCGGCGGCATGGGTGAGAAGAAGACTTTGCGACTGGTTGCGCAGTACGCCGACGCCTGCAACCTCTCCGCGCACTGATACTGCAGGTCGTCGCATGAATCAACGCCTACCAAAAGGCCAAGCTTTCCTTCGTAGAACTCCCTGGCCCTGTTGGAGACCGCAACCCCCGCGGTCACTTTGTACCTGCTCAAGCACAACAGGAGCCTCCTCTGAGTCTTCTATTGTGCTCGTTTGCAGGTGCGGAATGCGGGTAAGGGTAAGTGGAGAGGAATGAGGGAGGTTGAGGGGCCAGAGTGTCTAGTCTGGAATAGTGGGTGAGAGCCGTCCCTCGGCGGCCCCCAACTAGAACAAATAGGTAGACGTGTCAAGTAACTCGAGCACGCAGGCGGCGTTGGGATCCAGCAGCATAAGACAGCTCGCGCTGGATAGCTTTATAGGTGCGGTCATCTCGCTGCTGTTCGTCTTCCCTATCTTCTGGCTCGCGGTGACGGTAGCGTTTGCAGTGGGCCACTCCGTGACATACCGTCCACAGGCTCGGAGTGAAGGAGTCATAACCATCGCTCGAACTGGCGGTATTGATTGTGCGCCGTGGCCGGGGCGTTGCCAGAACCTGTCGCGCATGGGCACAAGGGGAACCTTGACATAGGAGGATGAGGATGAACATAGGAATGCTAGCGACGCAGGCAGCGGAGCACTACCCCGAGAGAACAGCATTTCTCTGGGGAGACGAAGTCATCGAGTACGGCGAGTTCGGCGGGAGGGTTGCTGCTCTGGCCGCCACTTTCCGGTCCATGGGCATCCGCGAGGGCGACCGTATAGCGCTGTATACGGACAACTGCCCGCAGTTGCTCGAGTGTTACTTCGCAGCATGGCAAGCAGGCGCGTGCGTGGTGCCCCTCAACGCCCGATTCGTACCGGACGAAGTCATCTACCACGTGGAGAATCCGCGTGCCCGGGCGCTTGTGTTCGCGGAAGCGTACAAGGACACCGTAAAGGATATGAGCGAGCGCCTGCGCCCGGTCGAGCACTACATCTGTTTCGGGGATCCCGCCCAGGGGCAGCTGGCATACGAGGAACTGGTCGCACAGAATCTGGGTGCGCCTCCGAAACCTGCAAACGTCGCTGACGCGGACCCGGCCTGGCTCTTCTACACTTCCGGAACCACCGGTCGTCCCAAAGGAGCGATCCTCACCCACGGCAATCTGTCTTTCGTGACCGTGGGCTGGTGCGCGGATCTCATGTGCATAGAGCCTGAGGACGTCGGCCTGCACGCCGCACCTCTTTCCCACGGAGCCGGCTTCCACGCTCTGGCGCTCACCGCCAAAGGCGCGGCGCAGGTAATAGCCGAATCACCACGCTTCGACCCGCAGGATTTCTGCGCTCTTGTGGAACGTCACCGGGTCACCAACAGTGCGCTGGTGCCCACCCAGGTGAAGCGGCTGATCTCCTTCGAGGGTCTAAACGATTACGATCTTTCGACCCTGCGCTATCTCGCCTACTATGGCTCGCCGATGTACGTCGAGGACCTCAAGGATGCCTTGGAGAAGATGGGCAGGATCTTCGTGCAGCTCTACGGCCAGGGAGAGACGCCGATGACCGCGACATACCTCAGACGAGAGGAGCACGTCGCCGAGGGACCAAAGGAGCACACCGAGAAGCTCGCCTCTTGCGGGCGTGCCAGAACCTGCGTGGATGTCGCCATCCTCGACGAGGAGAACCGGGAGGTTCAACGCGGGCAGATGGGCGAGATCTGCGTGCGCGGGCCATCGGTCTTCGCCGGATACTGGGAGAAGCCTGAGGAGACAGACCAGACTCTCAGAAACGGCTGGTTGCACACCGGCGACCTTGGACGCATGGACGAGCGTGGTTACGTATACGTTATGGACCGGACCAAGGACATGATCATCTCCGGGGGCTCCAATGTATACCCTCGCGAGGTAGAAGAGGTCTTGCTCGAGCATCCAGATGTCTCCGAGGCGGCCGTTATCGGGGTGCCTGATCCTGAATGGGGTGAGTCAGTCATGGCGGTGCTCGTGCTGGCGCCTGACTCGGAGGTTTCCGCTGAGGAGATCATCGCCTACTGCAGGGAGCGGATGGCGCCTTACAAGAGGCCCAAGTCTGTCAGTTTCGTAAACGAGCTGCCAAAGAGCGCTATAGACAAGGTTCTAAAACGAGAATTGAGAGAGATGTTCGTCCGGCAGTCCGGAGCAGACGCGAACGACTAGCCAACGGAGCGCTGGAAGGAGACAAGATGCAAGACGAGAATAATGTGGAGGCGGTATGGTTGCCTGACTCGTTCAGGCTGGACGGGAAAGTTGCCCTGGTGACGGGCGCAGGATATGAGAAGGGGATAGGCCGTGCGATAGGAAGGGCATACGCCGCGGCTGGTGCCGCCGTCGGATTTGCTGACCTGGACTCCGTCGGTACCCACAACGCCGCCCGCGAGGTTCGGGAGTCAGGGGGTGAAACCCTGTCGCTCGATCTGGACGTGACCGACCCCAGGTCTGTAACGGAGGTTGTCTCCGAGCTCAAGAGCGCATTCGGTCCTGTTGATATTCTGGTCAACAACGCAGGCATAACGCGCTCCACCTCGCTCTGGGATCTGGGTTTCGAGGAGTTCGATGAGGTCATGAACGTGAATCTCCGCGGCGGTTTTCTTTGCCTGAAGGAGGTCCTTCCCGACATGATGGAGCGCGGGTCGGGAAGCATCATATGGATCTCCAGCCAGGCCGGCAGGCAAGGCGGAGGCATATTCGGCTCCAGCCACTACGCCGCCAGCAAGGCCGGGGTAATGGGGCTGTGCCAGGGAGCCGCGCGCGAGCTAGGTCCGTACGGGATAAGGAGCAACGCCATCGCTCCTGGTTTGATCGATACAGGAATTATCGCCCGAACGAGCGACCCGCAGTTCGAGCAGCGTTTGAATGAACTTGTGGGCCAGTCCACACCGTTGCGACAGGTCGGGGGTGCTGAGCACATCGCCTACGCCGCGCTGTATCTGGCCTCGGAGGCTTCCGCCTACACGACGGGGGTGGTGCTCGACGTGAACGGAGGAGCGTATTTCGCTTGAAGCTGACACAGGAGAGGTAGGATAGATGGATCTATCCGCTACCGCGTGCGTTCGCCTTCCGCGAAATTCGCCCTGAAACTGTCCGAAAAGGTGTCTGGAGGAAGTAGCTCGGTAGGATACCGAGCATGAGAAGAGCATACCAAACCGACCTCTCCGACGCCGAGTGGTACTTCCTCCAGCCCCATCTGCCCGTCCCCAAGACTACCGGACGGCCCAATACGCACAGCGTCCGCGAGATCCTGAACGCCATCTTCTACGTCGTGCGCGGCGGCTGCGCCTGGAGGCTGTTGCCCCACGACTTCCCTCCCTGGAAGACCGTTTACCACTACTTCCGCTTCTGGCGCTTGGACGGAACCTGGGAGAAGATGCACGCCA
>DASSJP010000312.1:0-3070 GCA_035691165.1 Rubrobacter sp. | reverse complement strand
CCTTCCACACCCTTTTCTTGGAGGAGCTTCTTCAATGCCCCTGCCGTAAATGCCGTATGGCTTCCGCCTCCCTGGCAGGCGATCGCAACCCGCTTGGTTTTCCCCTCGTTCTCGGCCACAATTGCCCCTTTTACTTTTCTCCTTCACGTATCACGCAAGGCTTTGCGCACCCACCTTGCGTGAAATTATCAGTGTATCAGGACAGCCTCCCCCGAAGGCTTGGGGCGACGCCCGCACTCCTGGAGTGATACTACAAGAGTGGTTTATCGGACCCTTATTTACCGCATTGCCTGGAGAAACCACCCGAGTCAATCAGTCAGTTTCAGAACCTTTGCATTTGTCCGTCGGCGGTGTACCTCCACCTGCGTGCGTAGTCGCGAGGCTCCGCCCCGGGGTAGAAGCCAACATCGTCGATGACGATGCCCCTTTCAGGGTCCGTGTTAAAGGTGGCCTGTACCAGGGCGGAATGCGCCTGGTCCACACTCGTGTAATCCCAGGCATACTGAGGCACTTCCAGTCTGCTCGCACCGGCAACGATCCTGGCCCCGAAAGGAGTACAGCAGATAGCGGCCTCGCAGCCACCCTGTAGCCTCCTCCTGTAAAAGTAGCCCCTCTCGTCGATATCTCCTGTGATGCCGGGAGGCTCTTGCCCGACTTTCGACCGGCGCCCTGAACTCTGCTCGTGCAGGTCCTCCAGTTCGACAGGCGTTTGATAGGCGCCCGACAATTTCCGCCAGGTAATCCACGCGTTCACAGCCGCCACCAGAGTCGCCAGCGCTATAGCAGACCACGCGAGCCACGTCATCATACCTGCTGCTATCCTCCTTGGCCGTCCCTCGACGAAAGGGCGGAAACAGATCCATCTAGATAATACACCCATACACGCCTCCACCATCTTCGCAAGCCCTCGCCGTGCTGAAAATCCTCGCACCCGCCGGAAGCTAGTGGCGATTTGCCGGGAACAATTGGCAAGGCGCTCGTGGTGGGGTTGCCACGCTGGCCGCCCAGGCGGGGCTGGCTGCGCCGCAGAACCACAGCGGTCGACCGTCTATCGACGCAGTGCCGGCACGCCTCTCGGATCAGAACCTGGTAGAGATTCTCAGCGAAGAGTTGGATGTAGGCTTCAGGAGCCGACTAACAGAAGGAGCTAGCGAGGAGTTGCCGCACGAAGGAACATTACCACGACAATCCACGGGACCCCCACGTTCGTCTTCTCTACCGGTCCTTCAGTTGGTGGAGAGTATCGACGGCCAGCTGGGCCATGAGTTCAGTCCCTATCCCGAGCGCGGCCTCATCGATATCGAAGCGCGAGTCGTGCAGCCTCTTCTTCTCTGTGGCGTTAGGGAGCGCTGTCCCAAGCCTGAAGTAGGCACCAGGGTACTCCAGCAAGAAGCGTCCGAAATCCTCACCTCCCAGGGAAGGCTCTATCTCCGGCGTCGCTTCGGCCCCCAGAAGATCCTGCGCCGTCTTTCGGAGACGCTCGGCCCACTCCGGGGTGTTGACGGTGGCAGGGTAACCGTCCCAATACTTGATGTGGGCCGTAGCCTCCATCGCCTCGGCCAGGCCGCATACTATCGAATGGAAGCGGTGTTTGACCGTCTCCTTGGTCTGCGGCCTGAACGTGCGGATAGTACCCTCAATCGTCACCTTCTGGGCTATGGCGTTGTAGCGGGTCCCGCCCCTTATCTTCCCTATCGTCAAGACGGCAGACCTCAGCGGGTCGACATCCCGGCTGACGACCGTCTGGAGGCTGTTGATGATCTGGTTGGCCACCACTATGGCGTCGATTGTCTGGTGGGGTTTGCTGGCGTGCCCTCCCTCACCCTCGATCGTCACCTTGAAGCGATCCGAGGCCCCCGTCATCTCGCCCCTGCGTACGCCCACCTGACCCACGGGCAACTCGGGCCACACGTGCTGCGCAAAGATGACGTCGGGGCGGTGCTCCCTGAAGACGCCCTCTTTCATCATCCGCCGCGCCCCCCCAGTAGGCGAATTCTCCTCCGCCGGCTGGAATACGAGAAGCACCCGTCCGGGGAGTTCCTCCCTGAGTTCGTTGAGCAACCATCCGGCCCCTACGAGCATGGCCGTATGGGCGTCGTGCCCGCAGGCGTGCATCACCCCATCCACCTCCGAGACGAAGGAGTGGTCGTTCTCTTCCTGTATCGGCAAAGCGTCGATGTCCGCCCGCAGGGCCACGGTCTTGCCAGGCCTGCCACCTTCTATCATCCCGAGCACACCAGTCTCGGCGTAGCCCGAGGTCAAGGGGATGCCGTGCTCGTGCAGCTTCTGTTGCACCGTCTCTGAGGTGGCGTGTTCTTCCCCACTCAGCTCCGGATATCGGTGGAGATGGCGCCGCAAGGCGACGATCTTTTCCTGGTATGCGTCGCCTTTACCCTTTAACGCTGGTTTCAAGTCTGCCTTCCCAATAGAAGTGCGCCGACCACCGCCAATTCTACTCCCGGGAGCAGCCTGCTTCCTTCCGCCGCGCCTGAGTAAGCAGCGGCGGAAACGCGTCTATGGAAGCTACTCGTGCTTTCTTCTCTAAGGGTTGGCTTCTCCGTCTGGCATCTCGGTACGAACCTCCTTGCTCGACACCTCGCGCGCGGCTTCTCCGACGGCCTCCTCGTAAAGGCGCTCTGCCTCCTCCTCACGCCGCGCAGCCCTGACTCCCTTCCCGTAGGATCCATCCTGGGATTCGAGGTATGGCCTAAACAGGTCAAGCGGTATCGGCAGGATGATCGTCGAATTCTGCTCCGTGGCGATCTCACCCATCGTCTGGAACAGCCTCAGCTGCAACGCCGTTGGGCTCTCAAGCCTGTCTGCTGCCTGCCTCAACCTCTCAGACGCCTGGTACTCTCCCTCTGCGGCGATGACCTTCGCTCGCCTCTCGCGCTCGCTCTCTGCCTGGCGTGCCATAGCCCGCTGCATGTTCTGTGGGATCTCTACGTCCTTCACCTCGACGACGCTTACCTTGATCCCCCAAGGTTCCGTTTGCTCGTCGATGATGTTCTGCAGCTCCTCGTTTATCTCCTCCCTGTTTGTGAGGAGGTCATCGAGGTTCTTCTGTCCG
>DASSJP010000311.1:0-3335 GCA_035691165.1 Rubrobacter sp. | reverse complement strand
CGCCACGACCGGACCCTACACCTACGTGCGCCACCCGCAGTACGACGGCTTTATCCTCATCATGGCAGGGTTCCTGCTGCAGTGGCCTACGCTCCTCACGTTGATCATGTTCCCCGTCCTGGTGACGATGTATGTCCGGCTCGCCAGGCGCGAGGAGCGCGAGGTGCGCGAGGAGTTCGGCGAGGAGTACGCCCGCTACGCGGCGAGGACGCCGGGCTTCCTGCCGCCGATAGGGGGCGCTGTGTCGGCGGGGCGGGGCGAGACGAAATAAGGGAGGTGCGCAACCGCCTGCGGCTGGCCGTGCGCCAGCGCCGGAAGTGGGGATGGGAATCGGCAAGAGCTTGCCCGCTTTCACGAAAGCAGGATAGTGAGCGCCAGTAAGCCCTGTCCGAGACCAAGGGTCCTTCATCGAAGCTCCTTCAGCAAACGCTCAGGAGCGACTCAGGCTCCGCTCAGGACGGGCGGGTAAGCTCCAGATTACATAGCAGCCAGAGCCGTAGGTGGGTGGCCGCGGACGGTGAGGCGAAAGGAGCTTCAGCGAAATGGAACTCGTGCTGACTCTTCTAGTTGTGGTTTTGCTCGTCGTCTTGCCGATCGCCTTCTTCGTGTTCGTGATAGGCGGCCTCTTCTACTCCGTCTACAGAGCGATCATCGGCGAGAAGGCAAAGGTCGAGCACTCTACTCCCAGCGTCGGGCGTGCCAGCTGAGACACGAGCTGGTGGCAAGGGTGCTTGAGCGAAGGGCGCGGCTCATTCTGGCGTCCGCCTGGCTACTCGTCACGCTTACCCTCGTGCTGGTGGGATGCGGGAGCGCGGGGTCCGGAGGGCCCATCGACAAACCGAGCTCCGCGACCCGCACGAGCGAGGGGGGCGAGGTCACCGTGGCCGCGACCTGGAAGGGCAGGAGCGCCGGACCTGTCTTCGAGGTGGCTATGGACACGCACTCCGTTGACCTCGACGGCTACGATCTCAAGAAGCTCGCTGTGCTGCGCACCGGCGGGGGAGAGGAAGTGCGCCCGAGCGCCTGGGACGCCCCGAAAGGCGGCCACCACCGCGAGGGAACGCTCGCCTTCCCCAAGAGAACCCCCGGCGGTAGTCGCATTATCGGGCCTGACACGCGCCGGATAGAGCTGATCATCCGCGATGTGGCAGGCGTGCCGGAAAGGAGGTTCGAGTGGAAGCTGCAGGAATAGAACCTCGGGGCATAGGGCCTCGTCTTCTGCGACCTGCGGCGTTCGGAGTATTGGCCGCACTCGCGCTGGTGGCTTTCTACCTTGGCATCATCACCCTGGCGCAGGGCTGGGGGCACGCTTTGGAGCAATTCGGCGAGGATCTCCCCTTCGTCAGCGCAATCGTCGCCGGGTTCGGAACCCAGGTGGGTCTCTTCACCTACCTGCGCGGGACGCATGTCCACGCGCCGGCGGGCGGCGTGGCTACGAGCACAGGCACGAGCACGGCGGCGATGCTCGCCTGCTGTGCCCACCATCTCACCGATGTGTTGCCGATCGTTGGTCTCTCGGGTGCAGCTGTCTTCCTCAACACGTACAAGATGCCGCTGCTGTGGCTAGGCATCGTCTTGAACCTGATCGGAATCCTCTACCTCGCGCACAAGATCCGCCTGCACCGGAAGATGGCCCGCGAAATGGGCTTCTCGCTGCACGATACGTCGTCTTAGAGCGAGCCTTCACCAACCGGGCGTGCAAACTTGTCCGATCGTCCGGCCCGCCGCTCGCTCGGGATCTTGATCGAAGCTTGATGTCGCCCGGACGGTAACTTGAACTTCACTCCTTAGACTCGAGAGGTAACGGAAATCCGGTGAAAGGAAGTGATCGGTCATGATGGGCGCATGGGACGGCGGAATGATGGGTACCTTCGGCTGGCTGTGGATGCTGATACCGCTCCTCTTTTGGGGCGGCCTGCTGGTGCTCATAGCATGGGCCGTTGTCAGGATCTTCCCCGGTGGACAGGCGGGGGGCGTGTCCCACGCGGGAAGCGCACCTTCGGCCGAGGATATTCTGAGGGAGCGCTTTGCTCAAGGCGAGATAGATGCCGAGGAGTACGAGGAGCGCCTCCGAGTCCTGCGAGGAGGTACCTAGTGGCCCTTGAGAAGCGAAATCGCGGAGCCAACGGGCTTCTCTGGGCTGGCTTGGCGATGTTAGGAACCGCCCTGATACTAGCGCTCGTGGGGAGTTTCTACGCAGGGCGTGGCGCACTCTATCCGGGATCCGGAGAGATGATGGGGCAGGGTTACGGTGGACCAGGTTGGGCAGCGAGAGGAGATGTGGCAACCCTCTCTGATGCCCGGACCGCCGTGGAGCGGGCAGTAGGTAGCTACGGCAACCCCGATCTGAAAGTCACAGAGATGATGGAGTTCGCAAACAACTATTACGCCGAGGTAAGGGAGAAGGACACCGGCATCGGCGCCATGGAGCTCCTGGTGGACAAGAATAGCGGCCAGGTCTACCCTGAGCCAGGACCCAACATGATGTGGAACGCCAAGTACGGCATGATGTCCGGCGGACGCGGCATGGGTGGCATGATGGGCCCCTCCGCGCAAGGGAACGCAGGCAACAAGATGCCCGTAAACCCCGAGCAGGCGAGGGAGATAGCCGATGACTACCTCTCTCGTGTCTCTCCCGGTACGCAGGCAGGCGAAGCCGAAACATTCTACGGCTACTACACCCTGCACACCGAGCGAGGCGGCAAGATCACAGGCATGCTCAGCGTCAATGGCTATTCTGGAGAGGTCTGGTACCACAGCTGGCACGGACCCTTCGTCGCGATGGACGAGGGCTAGAGTCTGCGGTTCACGACAACCAGTAGGATTCGTTGCCAAATATCTTTCTAAGGGCGCAATAGAGAGCCTTGGATCGCGGGATACGCTTTGATCGATTGTCTACAGCGAATTTCAGTGTGGTTGACCCATGTGCATAATGAGCGCATATCGTCTCGTCCGAAAGACCGCTCAACGGAGCACATATGCATGCAGTACGGTGTGGGTCAACTCCTCCGCAACCCGCTGTAGGATAAGGGCCGCACGGGATGTACGGAGGTTGTCCTTTGAGGTCCAGGGATGGAGGTCCGGCGATCCCGGTGAGAGAAGGCGCTGACGTTCTTGTTGTCGGGGCGAGCCTTGCGGGGCTTTGCGCCGCCTACTCCTCAGCGCGAGAGGGGGCTGCCACCCTCCTTCTAGACTCAGCACCCGAGATCGGTGCGCGCCCGAACCCTGCCACCGTCTTGATGGTGCCGCTCTGGCGTCGCAGCGGCCTGCCCATACCAGCTGAAGCCGTCGAACGCGAACTCTCTGGCATCAGGGTGGGCGGCCCCTCGGGACTC
>DASSJP010000310.1:0-5022 GCA_035691165.1 Rubrobacter sp. | reverse complement strand
GGCACCTCGGGCGGGAGGTTCCTGATGACCTCGGCGGCCCGCTCGACGGTGAACCCATGCGACGCCGCGCTCTCCAGTTCGCCTGGTGACGACGTGCCGACCTCCTCGGAGGAGTAGATAGCGGTGCCCTCGCCCTCGGTGCTCCCTGCGAACACCCTGGAGAAGAAGCTCTGCCGCGTCGTGCTGCGATCCTCGTTCATCTCGCCGACATCCTTTCCGTAGCGGGTAGGGTCTCGACGCGTCGCGTCACCTCATCCAGCCCGAGGCGGAAGTATGCGATCCGCTCTTTGAGCTGCGCGAGGCCGGGGTCCAGCGGCCCCGATACGAGGCTGTCGTCCAGGGCAAGCAGTTCTCCGCGCAGGTTGCCCAGAAGGCTCTCGGCACTCTCGAGCTGGGCGTTGATCATGCTGATACCGCCGAGTATGTCGTCGTAGCCCGCGAGCTCCCCGCGACGCCCCTCGAGCGCGCTCTCGAACGGCGCCCGCATTGGCGACCCCGCCTCCAGTACCGCGAGGTCCTTTTGCAGTTCTTTGATGCGTTTCGAGATCGAACGCCGGTCAACGCTCTCCAGATGCCGCCTGAGCGCGGCCCTCCGGCGCGCCAGGCGCGCAGCGCCCTCGATCTCGCCGATGATGGTGAAGATATCCTCGTCCAGCAGCGGCCTGCACACCTCCGGCAGAAGCTCCCAGCTCTCGATGAGCCCCTCCTGAAGGGCCGCCATCCGCTTCATCTGCGCCGCCGCGATGCGGTCCTCTCTCGCCACACGGCCCAGCTCCCTGGCGTTCTCGCGCGCCCTGCTCAAAAGCTCCTTGCGCGCGTTCGCCCGCCTGTCGAGGAGGCGTTTTCCCGTGGCCACGGCCCCGATGCCGAACAGCACGGCCAAAGGCCAGGCGTCGGTCGTAGCCAACAGTGCCCCGCCCCCCGCGAAGGTAGCGAAAGGAGCCAGTCGTACCATCAGCCGCCGCGAGAGGTTCCTTCTACTTTCCACGCGGACCCTCCTCGGTCTCCTCGGGTTGAGGCCCTGGGGTCTCCTCGGTTGGCGCGGCTTCTATAGGTTCCGGCTCGCGCAGGCCCATCTGAACTTCGATCATCTCTAGCTCCCGCTCGGCGTCGAGGCGTTTTATGTCTATCTCGGCTGCTGCTATCTGGCGCTCGGTCTCGCTCGTGCCAAGCTCGCCGATGGCCTCGGCCTCGAAGGACGCCTGGCGGATCGACTGCCTGGCCTTCTCGAGGTCGCGCGAGGAGTCTGAGAGGGAGATGTTGGAGCGCGCCTCGTTGGCGGTCCTGAGGGCGCGGGAGCGCTGGTGCTCCTCCATGAGGGCGGCCCGCTCACGTACGACGTCGTTGTAACGACGCTCCTGGTCGCGGAACGCCTGCTCCATCTCCTGGGAGTTCCTGCGGGCCTCGTCGAGACGCGCCTCGATATCTATCAGGCTCGTCTGGGCCTCCTGCTTCTGCTGGACCACCTCTATGGCGGCCTCCCTCTGGCCCCTGCTCGCGAGCTCGCGGGCCTGGCGTTCCTTGACGGCCAGGATCTTCTGCTTCGAGACGGCGTCGTTGGCCAGCATCTTTTCGTAAGCCATCGTGCGCGCCGCCGCGACCTGGAGCTTCTTCAGGTTCTCGAGCTCGTCCTGCACGGCGTTCTCGAGCAGTATCTCGGGGTTGCGCTGCTCGACCCCGGAGAGGAACCTCCCGAAGAAACCACGAATAGCCCTCGTAAATCTTCCCATTTGTGCCGCCTACCCCCGGCCATCGTCACGCCTGCAAGTCAGTTGTGGATTATATCATCGGTACGAACGACCCCAGAAAGGGTTTCAAAGGAGGTTTCAGCACGCTCCGGCTTGCGCCTCCGCTTGTCAGCATGTCAGCACGCCGCCTGACGGCGGCTCTCTGCATTTCAGCCGAATTAGGACTCGCCGGAGGCTCGCGTCAGAGAATCTACGAGGGATGCTCGTGCGCGACGGGCTAGACACCGGTCGAAGCTGACAAGCTGAAAGTGAGGTCCGCAGGCCCGAAGCGTGCTGAGAGCTATCTGGCGGCCTGGTAGCGGCCGGGCTCGCCTCCGGCGCGCGGCGAGCCCCTGCCTGCGAGGACTATAGCGCTGGGCGACTCGATCTCGAAAGCGGCCTCAAGCGCCCTTCCGGCTGCGATCAGGAGATCTTCAGCGGACCTAGCATCGCGCGGGTAGATCGCCGCCCCAGCCCTGGTATCCTGCGCGCCGAGAGAGCTCGCGGCGGCAAGGGCGCGCCGCGCCGCGCTCTCCACTCCCGCGTCGTCCACCCCGCTCACGACAACCCCGAAGAGGTTGCCCTCACCGAGCAGCACGGGCTCCCCGATACGCGACCATACCCTCTCCAGAAGTAGCTCCATGGCCTCCATATCCCCTCCCGGGTCGACCAGGATCACCGCGACGGGTACTCCCCTGCGCGCCGTGAGCTCCTCCTCGACCCGCTCCAGCAGCACGGACCCGTCGTCATCCGTTGCGTAGTCCTCCACATAACCGGCCAGGAGAACGCTCCTGGCGACGTAGATCAAGAACACGCCCGTCAGGCCAACGGCGGCGAGCCTGTAGAAGACCAGCGAGGCTATCTCCTGCCCCGTTCCTTCTTCGAGAAGACCAGGCATCATCGCGAGGGCGTAGCAGAAAATAACGGCGCCGAGGACCGCGAGCACCACCCGCCACGAACCGTGCAGCGCACAGGACAGAAGAAGCGGGAAGAACATAACGTATAGCTCGCTCGAAACCCCGCCTGAGAAGAAGACCATCATCGCGACGACCGCCGCGTACAGCGCGTAGATCGAGCCGCAGAAACCGCCGGTGAACTGCTCCTTCGGCAGCAGCGGCACCACCACCGCCGCCGTGACGATACCGACCGAGGAGATGAGGTAGAGCAGGATGTAGGATACCGCAGGTTCGTAGGAGTCTGTGTGAACGAGCAGCAACGAGGCCACCATCATGGCCAGGAGCAGTAACGAAAAAGCCTTAAGGCTCCGGGCGTTTCGACCGTGATCTGTTCTGCCGCCCACGCCGAAGTATCATACGCACATACGCTTACGCCTGCCACCGGAGGACGAGCCATGGAGGAGAAGGACCACCGCTCGGATAACCCCTATACGCAGATGGAGGGCTACAAGGCCCTCGATGCCTCGGGGGAAGAGGTCGGGGAGATCGAAGAGACCGTCTACGATGCCCCGAGCGACGTCCTGAAGTACGTCATCGTCAAGGGACGCCCTATACCCGCCGAGCGGATAGAAGTGGACGCCGAAGAGCAGAGTGTCTCGGTACCCTACGACGCGGAGACCATAGAGTCCGCGCCCGAGATGGAGGAACTTTCAGGGGCTTTCGACGAGGCCGTCCACGAACACTACGAGGGCCTCAGTTAGACGAAGTTTGAACCGGGGACCCCGGTCTTCCACTTCTGGCCAGGCTCACTCTGCACAGAGTCGAAGGACCCGGACAAAGATCCGGGTCCTTCGTTGTTTTCGTGAGACCGAGCTAGAACTTACCGGGTCTTCACCGTCTCGCAGTCGCTGGAGACGACGTCGGCCTCATCGGCGTAGACGGTGTCGGTGCCGGTGCCGCAGGTCACGACGTCCTTGACGGCCGGGACGTCCCTCGGCTGGAGTGTGTCGTCGCCGCTGCCGGCGTAGAAGTGGTCCACGGAGGTATCACCGTAGCCGATCAGGTTGTCCACGCCGGCGCCGCCGTAGACGGTATCCTGTCCGAGGCCGTCGCTGAGCTCGTCGCGGCCTAGGCCTCCCCTGACGAGGTCGGTACCGCCGCCGCCGTTGATCTGGTCGCCGCCACCGAGGCCGGAGATCTGCTCCGACTGCCTGGTGCCGGAGAGGATGTCGGTGTGGTCCGTACCCGTGATCGAGTCCTGGTAGGCCGCCAGAGCCACGCCGGAGGAGAACGTCACCATGAGAGCCACAACTGCCAGTATCGTCGCCGTCCGCCTCATCTGTGTCCCCTTTCTCGTCTAGCTCGCCGGTCTACAGTAGGTACTCTAGAGGGGGCGGGTAACGGCACGGCTACAGATGAGTAAACTTTCGGCCACGGTTGTGTAACGTTTCGATAACGGCGCGAGAGCATCAGGATCGGTGAAGAGTTGCGTATTGCGTTCGGCGGGCGCAAACTTAGGTCCTATCCGCCCGAGGAGTGAGAGTTTTGAGTGCATCGCAGCAACGCCGAGAAAGAGACCCGTACGCGGAGAATTTCCGCGAGCGGCACGCCGTAGGAATAGGCAGGATACGGCGTTGGATCAAGCGTATCGTAATCATCGCAACTATCTACGCACTGTACCTGGTTGGGATGTGGATGCTTCTGCCATGGGGCCAGAGCGGACTGCCACCGTACTCGATCGCGGCTGCGAACAGCTTCCTACCGACCCTGCTCGTGCGACTCTTCGGCCTCGGGTTCACGCTTTTCTTCGCGATGATGTTCCTGATCGTACAGTTCGTCGCACTGTTCTGGTTCCTTGGGCGCGGACGTACCTACATCATCTTCCCCGGCGAGTACGACGCCACCTTCGACGACGTTCGCGGCCAGAAGGCGGCTGTCGAGGCTACCCGCGAGGTAGTACGCCTGTTCCAGGGTTTCAAGAAGTTCAGGAAGATGGGCGGCTACCCGCCACAGGGCATCCTGCTGGAAGGCCCTCCGGGGACAGGAAAGACGCTCCTCTCCAAAGCGATAGCGGGCGAGGTGAACGTCCCCTTCATCTACGCCTCGGCCTCGAGCTTCAGCAGCATGTTCATGGGGATAGGCAACCTCAAGGTCATGCGCCTCTTCACCAAGGCGCGCAAGTTCTCCGAACGCTACGGCGGAGCGGTCATCTTCATGGACGAGCTCGACGCCATCGGATCACGCGGCGGCGTCGCCCAGACGATGGAACCATACCCCTTCCACGAACCTTTCCGTCACGGACTCGAAGAGCGGCTCCTCCAGGGACCACCGGAGTCCAGGAAGCGGACCGGCTTCGTTGACAGGGTCATGGGCGGGATGGGGATGGGTGGCATGGGGAT
>DASSJP010000309.1:0-4319 GCA_035691165.1 Rubrobacter sp. | reverse complement strand
CCCGTCCTGGGAGAGCCGAGTATCCACACGATGTTCTCAGGATTTATGCGGCCCGTGCCAACCCTGAAGCCCGAGCCTTCAGGGAGCGCGCTCTTATTGGCAGATATCGAACCCTGCAGTTGTTCTATGCGCTGGTCCTGTCTCTCGATGTGGCGTCGAGCCTCGGCGAGCTTCCTGGTCTGAGCCTGGATTGTGCTCTGCAGGGCGTCCGGGTCGGGAACCTCGCCGCGGGTGACACCAGCCGCCAGGGTGAAGAAGGCCTTCACTCCGCGTGCGATCTCAAGGACCGTATGACTTCTGTACGCTGGCATCAGGCAATATTAGCATCACGACTTTGCCGTCTCTAGCCGTGCAAAAAGTGTGACCTTGATGTTGCGGTCTGGCGATCCGGGCGGTAACCTCGTTGCTTCCATGACGGCACAGACGAGGTAGGAGTACATGCAACGTTTCTGGGAGACGGTGATCGAACCGGTTTTCGAGGCCCTGCAACCGAAGAGTATCGTGGAGATCGGCTCGGACCAGGGCGGCAATACGGAGAACCTGCTGGAGTTCTGCCGGAAGACCGGCTCGACGTTGCACGTGATAGACCCGGCGCCAGGCTACGAAGTCTCCGAGTGGCAACGCGAGCACGGAGAGCACCTCATCTTCCACAAAGACCTCAGCCTGACCGCCCTGCCTTCGATCGAAGACTTCGACGCAGTGCTGATCGACGGCGACCACAACTGGTACACCGTCTTCAACGAGCTCAAGACGATCGAACGCCTGTGCGACGAGCGCTCGCGGCAGGTCCCCCTCGTGATGCTGCACGACATCGGCTGGCCCTACGGGCGGCGAGACCTCTACTACGACCCCGACACCATCCCTGAGGAGCACCGCAAGCCCCACCAAAAGAAGGGTATATTGCCCGGGGTATCCAACCTTCTCAAAGAGGATGGACTCAACCAGCACCTCCACAACGCGGTGCTGGAAAATGAGCCACAAAGCGGCGTTCTCACCGCCGTCGAGGATTTCATGGAGGAGACGGATCATCAGCTAGAGTTGACCAAACTCCCGGGCATCCACGGGCTCGGAATCCTCATCCCCTCGCAACTGAAGGAAAGCAACGCGAAGCTCGCGGATTTTCTGGAACAGCTACGCTTTTCGCCCTTCGTCTCACGCTACATCGAGGGCGTGGAGAGGGCGCGGCTGGACATCCAGATCCGCCAGCAAGAGGAACAGGTCAATCATAGGCGCAGGCTGGAGGAGGAGAGCCAGAAGCTCAGGGAAGCGCGCCAAGAACGTAAGGAAGCGCATGAGGAACTCAAGGAAGCACGCCAGGAACTGAGGGAAACGCGTCAAGAACTCGGTCAACAACTCAGAAGGGAACACCAGAGATTGCGGGAGGCCAACCAGGAGGTGGCAAGGTTGGCCCGCTGGCTCGGGGAGCTGGACGAGGGGGTCTCCACCTTGCTGGGCTCGCGGCAGTGGAAGGCCGGTCATGCCCTGGGCGAACTTCGGCGAAGAGCCCTATTCAAGTCCGAGGAGCCTTCGGCCGTGGACCATCTGGAAGCAGTCCTGGAGCGTTTTCGCTCCTGGCGCGATAATCGCAGCTCTCAGGCCAGCGGGAGCGAGGAGGACCCATCGGGGCCGACCAAGTCGTAATTTGTCCTCTCGGAGTTGGGGATCTGACGGAGATCTCTGTCATTTGGATACCGATAGAATACTGTAGTACCTGCACCTATACTGTGCTCCGTTCGACCGTTATCCGATTCAAAAGGGGAGCAGTGAACCGGGATCCAGCCATCGAGAGAAATCGTCACAACATCGTACTGACAGGCCCTGCCCGCAGCGGTACCACCTTGTCGGTCTACCTCTTGAACAAAGCTCGAAACACCGTTGCCCTGGACGAGCCCATGTTGCCGGGCAAGCTCTACAGGTTCATGCCTGATAAAGATGCTGTCTGCGACGGCATCGAGAAATACTACAGGAGGACGCGCAGGATGGTCATTACCGAGAGAAAGGCCGTCTCCAAGCATATCGGCGGCAAGCTCACCGACGCCACCTACGGCGCGCCCAACGCCGAGGGCAGGAGGGAGTCGCTACTCGAGAAGGGTGAGATCTCGATAGACAAAGAGGTCTCGGAGGACTTCGACCTGATGATGAAACATCCTGGCATGTTTACCGCGTTGCTACCCCAACTGAAGCATCGCTTCCCGTGCTATGCCATAGTCCGCAACCCGCTCTCCGTTATGGCTTCGCGTTCGAGCATGGGTAAGAAGCAAGATGCCTCGAGAGACGGCCAGACGGAGCGAAGCATGCCCAGAGACCCATCGACCTGGAAGGGCAATGCGGCCCACATGTTCGACGAGGAGCTCAAGCGTCAGATGGCACCCATGGCCGGGGGTACGTTCGAGTGGAAGCTGAAAATGCTCGACTGGGCATGCGCGATCTACCGTAGGGAGCTCGCTGAAGAGAACATCATCCGTTACGAGGACATCGTGGGCTCACGGGGCAAGGCGCTCTCACAGATAGTCCCAGCCGCGGAGGAGCTGGACGAGCCGCTGGAGAGCAAGAACCTCAACCCCCTCTACGACAGGGAGATGATGCTCGAGGTCGGGGAGCGGCTGCTGCGTAGCGAGGGCGCCTACTGGCACTTCTATACCAGAGAGAGCGTCGAGGAGTTGTTGGATCAGATCCGCTAGAGCGCTGATAGAGCGGCGCTCCTCTACCTTCGTCTACGGACCTTCAGCCGTCCTGCAGGTCTCTGCCACGCAGCCCTTTAGCGCCTCCAGCCGGGTGTGCAGGTTCTCCAATAGCGTGGGGTCGGCGGTATCGTGGATGCTCTCGAGCTGGTAGGGATCTGCCTCGTTGTCGTAGATCTCGATCTCACCGCTGTCTGGGCGCTCTACGTAGGTGTAACGTGGGGTGCGAAGCCCTATCCAGTTTCTACTCTCTTCGGTGGTAAAGTGTTCGATCAGCAACCGCTTGCGCCATCCGCCTGGTGGCGATGCGGCGGAGAGCAACGATGCGAAAGACCTGCCGTCTGTGTTCGCAGGGGCTTTGCTTCCCGCCCATCCTGCGAAGGTGGAGGCGATGTCCACGTTGGCGACCAGCTCTTGCCTCGTCCTACCTGCCGGGACGCCGGGCCCCCTCACCAGGAACGGAGTCCTGATCGACTCCTCGTAGGGTTTCGCTTTCGCGTCGAGGCGATGCTCGCCAAAGAGCCAGCCATTGTCCGACATGTAGACGACGTAGGTCTCCTGCAACTGGCCCGTGTCATCCAGCCGGCCCACCAACCTCCCTACAAGATCGTCCACGTCTTGCAAGGTTTCCAGCTTGCCCTCGTACTGGTTGCGCAGCCCGGCGATCTCCTCTTCACCAAGCGGGGATATTCTCTGAACTGCGCGCGGCTTGTCTGAAACGTCGAGTTCGTTGAAGCTGGGCGGCTCGGGTAGGGCCACGCTGTCGAAGTCGCCGCTGTGCTTTTCAGAGGGATAGTAAGGGCCGTGCGGCGCACGCGGGGCGACCACCATGAACCAGGGCTCGGCTTGATGGTCGTCTACGAACCGTGCGGCCTTGCTTGCCGTCAGCCGCGTCTCGTTCGTCTGCGAGGCGTCGTAGGTCCGAATCTGGCCCTGGTCGTTCATCTGGTAGGAATCCTTGAAGGTGAGATCCCCTGAGTACGTCATCCACCTGTCCCAGCCAGGGGGGATGTAAGGACCCTCGTACTCGTTCAAGTACTTGCCAAAGTACCCGGTGGCGTACCCCGCCGCTTTCAGGCGGGTCGCGATGGTGTCCTGATCGAGCCCGTCACCGCGGAACTTCTCGGCACCGCCCCCGGTAGCCAGCGAGTTGGACTCTATGCCGTGGTTGTGGGTGTACCTGCCGGTGAGGATGGTCGCCCTGGAAGGACAGCAGAGGGGGTCGGAGAGGTAGGCCCTGTCAAAAGTCGTGCCTTCCGCCCCAAGCAAGTTCCATGTTTCGGGCATGTAATCGAGGGTTTGGTACGGCTGGTCGTCGGTCAGGATGAGCAGGATGTTCGGCTTGTCGGCGGTCTGCGCCAGGGTCTTCTGGCCAAGGCTGTTGGGCGTGAGCATTATCGCCCCCAAAAGCGTAAGCAGGAAGACCGTCCGCCTGACTAATCGCCTCATCGACGACCTTCTCTTGTTGTGGTGGGTCTAGCCGGTCGTGTTCCGGATCGAGGAGAGAGGACCGCTCTGGAGCACAGTAGTTGTTGTGGCATCAGATCCCTCCCACTCCTCCCACATCTCTCCCTCATACAACGGATAGACTATCTCTTCCTCCTGTGGTGGCTCCTCCACAAGCCTCCTCCCACAATA
>DASSJP010000308.1:0-2222 GCA_035691165.1 Rubrobacter sp. | reverse complement strand
GGCGACGAAGACTGCGTTGTCCCCCGTCTTTTTGCCGTAGAAGAGTACGTTGTCGTCAGGGGAACCGTAGAACGAGAGGTTCTTCAGGTACTGGAGCGCGGGGTTCTGGCGCCGGATCTCGTTTACCCGCTTTATGTACTCTTTGATGTTCCCCGGCCTGTCCCAGTCCCAGACCTTGTACTCGTACACCTCGGAGTCCTGGTAGTACACGGTGGTGCCTGGCTCGCCCCGCGGGGTGTTCTCGCACAACTCGAAACCACTGTATATACCGTATGTACTCGAAAGCGTGGCGGCGAGTACGAATCGCATCTGGAAGGCCGGCCTGCCGCCGAACTGGAGGACGTGCGGGAGGATGTCGTGGGTGTTGGGGAAGAAGTTGGGACGCATGTACTCCTTCGGCCAGTCCTGCGTCAACTCCGTCAGGTACTCCATGATCTCCTGTTTGTGGTTGCGCCAGGTGAAGTACGTGTACGACTGGGTAAAGCCCAGCTTGGCCAGAACTTTCATCACCTTCGGGCGGGTGAACGCCTCGGCGAGGAAGATGACCTCCGGGTGCTCGTCCTGGACCTGATCTATCGCCCACTCCCAGAAAGGGAAAGGCTTGGTATGGGGGTTGTCCACCCTGAAGATCTTGACCCCCTGCTCGACCCAGAACAGGATCACATCGAGCCACTCCTGCCATAGGTTCTCCATGTCCTCGGAGTAGAAGTCCACGTTGACGATGTCCTGGTACTTCTTTGGCGGGTTCTCGGCGTACTTTATGGTCCCGTCCGGCCTGAACCTGAACCACTCGGGATGCTCCTTGATATAAGGGTGGTCGGGCGAACACTGGATCGCGATGTCGAGCGCGACCTCCATCCCTCGCTCGTGGCAAGCCTCCACGAAGTGCCTGAAGTCTTTGAGGGTGCCAAGGCCCGGATGGACGGCCTTGTGCCCGCCCTCCTCGCTCCCGATGGCGTAGGGGCTGCCGGGGTCGTCGGGACCGGCGTTCAGGACGTTGTTCCTACCCTTGCGGTGCGCCGTGCCTATGGGGTGAATCGGGGTCAGATACACGACGTCGAAGCCGAGTCCCGCTATCTCGGGCAGGCGCCGCTCTGCCTCCCTGAAGGTCGCGCTCCGGCCAGGCACAGTACCCTGCGAACGGGGGAACATCTCGTACCATGCCCCGTAGCGTGCCCGCTCGCGGTCAACAACGATCTCCAGCGTCTTGCCGTATACGGTGGATGTCGAGCGGTCGGGGTGCTCCCTCATCAATTCGCGGACCTCTTCGGAGCGAAGCAGCGCGAGCTTGCCCTCGTAGCCTGCTGCATCGAGGCCCGCGAGCGTCTGTTTCAGGCGCTTGTCGTGCGATCTGTCGAAAGCATCCTCGACGAGACTCCCGCCTTCGATCAGCTCGATCTCAACGTGTTGTCCGGCATCAACCTTCTTGCCGATCTCGCTCCGCCACGTCTCGAACTCGTCCATCCACGCCTCGATGGTGTACTGGTAGCGGGTGTTCTTCGTAAGCGTGAAGCCGCCCCTCCAGCGGTCGTTCTCGTGCAGGCGCATGGGCGTCTCATTCCATCCGGACGCGCCCTTCTCCCTGTATTTCAGGACCGCGGCGAGTATGTCGTGTCCTTCCTTGAAAAGGTCGGCCCAGACTTCGAAGAAGTCGCTCACCTCCCTCTTGACCGGATAACGGCCGCAGTCCAGCTCGGGATAGACGTTCTCGATAATCACCGGTTCAAGCGATATTTGCACCCCGCCCCCTCTTCTAGCAATCCTCACTAGCCTTCCAATAATCACGCCACTCTAAACGGAAGATGATCTCATATGACGGGCGGAGCTACAGCGCTCTATGTGGAGGAGCTGTGGTTTACTCCCCGGGAGCGGGACGGGGGATCTTGGGCGCGTGATCCCGCTTATACACCATGACGGTACGCTGGAAGGTGATGACCGTCTTTCCCTCCTGGTTGTAGCCCGTGGTCATTACCTTCACGATGCCTACGTCGGGACGCGAACGCGACTCGCGCTTCTCCAGGACCTCGCTTCTGGAGTAGATCGTATCCCCCTCGAAGACGGGTGCTGGGAGCCGGATCTCATCCCATCCGAGGTTGGCGAAGACGTTCTGGGAGACGTCCGTGACGCTCTGACCTGTCACGAGGGCGACGGTGAAGGTAGAGTCGACCAGTGGACGGCCAAACTCGGTCAGGGCGGCGTAGGCGTGGTCAACGTGGATCGGG
>DASSJP010000307.1:0-3369 GCA_035691165.1 Rubrobacter sp. | reverse complement strand
ACGGAGGTAGACACGGAGACAGGGTTCGTGAAGATAAGGGACTACTTCGGGGTGGACGACTGCGGGCCCGTCATCAACCCGACCATCGTAGACGGCCAGCTCCACGGCGGTATAGCCCAGGGCGTGGCGCAGGCCCTCTACGAGGAGGCTGTCTACGACGAAGAGGGCAACCTCACGACGGGCTCGATGGTGGACTACCTGATCCCCGGCGCCCCCGAGCTTCCGAACTATACTCTGGAGCGAACGGTGACGCCTTCGTCGACGAACGTGATGGGCGTCAAGGGCGTCGGCGAGGCCGGAACCATAGGAGCGCCCGCAGCGGCCATCAACTCCGTCGTCGATGCGCTCTCGCCCTACGGGATAACGCACATAGACATGCCGGCCTCGCCGTGGAAGGTGTGGCAGGCGATCCAGGACTCGCAGGGGCAGGACGCAGGCACTCGCGACGCCGACCTCTCCGGCCGCCCTTCCCAGGCTCCTGACAGCACGGATACCGAAGGAGGGAGCACGTCATGATCCCTATTGCCTTCGACTACGAGGTCGCGGAGTCGGTAGATCATGCGATCGAGCTACTTAAGGAGAACGGTGACGAAGCCAAGCTCCTCGCCGGCGGCCACAGCCTGCTCCCGATAATGAAGCTGAGGCTCGCCGCCCCGACGGTCCTCGTAGATCTCGGACGCATCGGCGACCTGAACTACGTCCGCGATGAGGGCGACCACCTCGCCATCGGAGCGATGACCCGCCACTGCGACATGGAGCGCGACGAGACGCTCAAGGAGCATTGTCCTCTGATCTCCTACACGGCCTCGCTCGTCGGGGACCCGCAGGTCAGGCACCGCGGTACCATCGGTGGCTCCGTGAGCCACGGCGATGCCGCCTCGGACCTGCCGTCCGCGCTCCTCGCCCTGGAAGGCTCGTTCATGATCAAGGGTCCTGACGGAGAGCGGACGGTGGCCGCTGTAGACTTCTTCGAGGACTATCTGCAGACCACCCTCGCCCCTGACGAGGTGCTCACGGAGATCCGGGTCCCCAAACTGAACGGCGCGGGCTGGTCGTACAAGAAGTTCAACCGCCGCGCCCAGGACTGGGCCGTCGTCGGCGTGGCCGCCGTAGTCGAGCGTTCGAACGGCTCCATAGGCTCGGCCCGTCTCGGGCTGACCAACATGGGCTCGACACCCTTGAGGGCGACCGCCGCGGAGAACGCGCTCGCGGGCGCGCACCCTTCCTCTGTCGCCGAGGCGACTAGCTCGGCCGACGAGGGCACTAGCCCTTCCTCTGACATCGCGGCCTCGGCCGAGTACCGTCGCCACCTGGCGCGCGTCCTCAGCAGACGTGCCGTCGAGGAGGCCCTGAGCCGTTGAGCGAAGTGTCCGGCGGACGCCGGGGGGCCCTGCCCCCCGGCGTTTCTCATTTCCGGGAGCTTGGGGAACGGCTGCGCGCGCACGATTACCTGGCTGACGAAGGTCTATCCACAGCGATCTTCCTCTCCCTCAAGCTCGAAAAACCACTCTTCCTGGAAGGCGAGGCAGGTGTCGGCAAGACGGAGGTAGCCAAGGTCCTCTCCAGAATTCTGGATACTCCCCTCATACGCCTCCAGTGCTACGAGGGCATCGACGTCTACCAGGCCGTCTACGAGTGGGACTACGCCCGCCAGCTTCTGCACATCCGGGCCGCAGAAGCCTTCGGCGGAGAAGACCGCGAGCGCGTGGAGCGCGACCTCTACGACCGCGAGTTCCTGGTGAGCAGGCCGCTCCTGCAGGCGCTTGAGCACCAGGGACCCGTTCCGCCCGTGCTTCTTATAGACGAGGTGGATCGCTCCGACGACGAGTTCGAGGCTTTCTTACTGGAGATCCTCTCTGACTTCGCCGTAACCATCCCCGAGCTGGGTACTATCAGGGCCGAGCGTCCTCCCGTCGCCATCCTGACCTCGAACCGCACCCGCGAGGTACACGACGCGCTCAAGCGCCGTTGCCTCTACCATTACATAGAGCACCCCAGCTTCGAGCGGGAGGTCGAGATCGTACGCCTCAGGGTCCCGGAAGCTGAAGAAAAGCTGGCCCGGCAGGTCGCCGCCGCGACGGAGAAGATGCGCGCGATGGACCTCTACAAACCACCAGGAGTCGCCGAGACCCTCGACTGGACCGAAGCACTCGTCGCCCTCGGTGCCAGAGAACTCGACGAGCAACTCGTGGAGGCCACCCTTGGCTCCGTCCTCAAGTACCGCGAGGACCAGCAAAGGGCCGCAAACGCCGGGCTCGCGGCGCTCATCGGAGGGGTAAGAGTGTCGGGGAACGATGCCTGAGGAGAGCACGAAAGCGCCGCCGATGCTCGACGCTGCGGTCGCCTTCGGGCGCGTGCTGCGCGGGGCCGGACTTCGCGTGGGGACCGACAGGCTCGTGGAGTTCGCCCGCGCCATGGAGGAGATGGACCCATCGCGTCGCGACGACGTGTACTGGGCGGGAAGGATCACACTGACCTCCCGACCCGAAGACATTGAGATATACGACCGCGCCTTCGAGCTTTTCTGGGAGACGGGCGGAGGCGCGAAGGCGAGGCCGCGCCAGAAAGTCCGCATCTCCACGCAGAAGCCCGACCGCTCCGTCATGCCGCCGAAGAAGACCGTCGAGAAAGACGAGTCGGGCACGGAGGCCGTCAAGCTCCGCTACAGTCCCGTCGAGGTGCTCAGGCACAAAGATTTCGCCCTCTACTCGCCAGAGGAGTTCGCCGAGCTCCAGCGTCTTCTCGCTGATCTCAGGGTAACCGGAGCGCTCAGGCGCACCAGGCGGCTCGAACCAGCGCCGCGCGGACGCCACGATCCGCGCCGCACGCTGCGAGGCGCGATGCGCACCGGAGGGGAGGCAGTGCGGCACCGCTTCCGCAAAGCGAGGGTGCAGCCGAGGCGCGTCGTCTTGCTCTGCGACGTCTCGGGATCGATGGCCCCATACAGCAGGGCGCTCCTGCGCTTCCTGCACGCCGGTGTCGTCGCAGGGGGACATCTCGAAGCGTTCTCCATAGGAACGCGCCTGACCAGGATCACACGCGAGCTCGCGACCCGCGACCCTGACAGGGCGCTCAGGCAAGCGGCCGGCGCGGTACAGGACATCTCCGGTGGAACGCGGCTCGGGGATGCGATCAAGGAGTTCGTGGACCGCTGGGGACAGCGGGGCATGGCGCGTGGGGCTGTTGTCGTGATCTTCTCCGACGGCTGGGACAGGGGAGACGTTACTGTGCTCGCCGAGCAGATGCAGCGCCTGAGCCGCCTCGCCTACAGGATCGTCTGGGTCAACCCGCTCAAAGCCGCCCCTGGCTACAAACCACTGGCAGGCGGCATGGCCGCCGCTCTCCCGCACGTCGATGTCTTCCTCTCAG
>DASSJP010000306.1:0-2469 GCA_035691165.1 Rubrobacter sp. | reverse complement strand
GGGGCACGGTCGCCACGATCCAGGACATCACGAAGCACAAGCGAACCGAGGAAGAGCTCGCCCGGTTGGCATCCTTCCCGAGTCTCAGCTCGACTCCAATCGTGGAGACGACTGTCACGGGCGAACCATCCTTTATAAGTTCCGCAGCCCGGGAACTGTTTCCGGACCTGGTCAAGCTGGGGCAGCGCCATCCGATCCTCGCGGACTTGGTGTCGGTCGGCCGGAACATAAGGAAATCTGGTGAGCAGCCAGTCAGCAGCGAGGTGTGGGTTGACGACATTCTCTATCAGCGACTAATCTTCGCGGTTCCGGGGAGCGACCTCTTACGCCTCCACGCCACCGATGTAACCGAGCGTCGCCAGGCTGAAGGGGCGCTAAGAAGAAGTGAAGAGCGGTTCCGCTCCCTCGTGAGGTATGCCTCGGACATAATTGTGATCCTCGACGCCGAAGGCATCATACTCTACGAAAGCCCTGCGGTAGAGCGCGTGCTTGGTTTTCGCCCCGATGAGAGGTTTGGTACCGACGCCTTTGCTCACATACACCCTGACGACCTCGAAACGGTGAGGAGCAGGTTCGCAGAACTCAGGGATGACCCCGAATTGCGCCTGTCTGTCGAGTATCGGATGCGCGATAGCAGCGGTGCGTGGCGGCACTTCGAGGCTATCGCCACCAATCTGCTCGACGATCCCGTAATACGCGGCATCGTCGTAAACACTCGGGACATCAGCGAGCGTCGGCAGGCCGAGGAAGCACTCAGGGAGAGCGAGGAGCGATTCAGGTGGATTTTCGAACAGGCGGCGGTCGGCGTCGCACAGGTGGGACCCGACGGTCGCTGGTTGAGGGTAAACGACAAGCTTTGCGAGATCACGGGCTATTCCCGTAGCGAGCTACTGGAAAAAACGTTCCAGGACATAACCTTTCAGGAAGACCTCGACATCGATCTCGAGAATATGAGGCGACTCCTTGACGGTGACATAGAGACCTACTCCAGGGAGAAGCGCTATGTAAGGAAAGATGGCTCCATCGTATGGATCAATCTGACGGTCTCGCTGGTGAGGGATCAAGCGGACATTCCCAAGTACTTCATCTCCGTAATAGGGGACATCTCCAAGCGCAAGCGCACCGAGAAGGCACTCAAGGACAGCGAGGAACTTCACCGCACCGTGGTGGAGCAGGCGGCGGAGAATATCTTCGTCGTGGATCTTGAAAGCAAGCGCATACTCGAGGCCAACGCGGCGTTGCAGCGCTCGCTAGACTATACCCTCGAGGAATTGAAAGGCATGAGGCTCTACGACATAGTCGCACACGACCAAGAGAGCATAGACAAGATCACGCAACAAATCGTAGCCGAAAACCACTTCTTGGTGGGCGAGAGGAAGTACCGTCGCAAAGATGGCTCCTTGATCGATGTTGAGGTCAACGCCCGCGTGATACTTTACGGGGACAGCCGCGCCATGTGCATCGTCGCCCACGATGTCACCGAATCCAAGCGTGCACAGACTGCACTACGCCAGAGCCTAAGCGTGCTGCTCGCCTTGCGCGAGGCTGGCCAGGTATTGAGTTCCACGCTCGAGTCGGAAGAGATCGCTACGAGGCTGCTGGAGATTATACGCAGCGTAGCGGGTCTCACAGCGGCGGTCATAAGCAGGAATGATCAGGAGGGAAACCTGCGCATCTGGCGGTCTGCTGGCGTCGAAGATCTGTGGCCCCGGGTTCGCTTCACGCCAGAAGCTAAGAGGGCACGCAAGGCAGCGCTGGAGAACGAAGAGCGACAGCACTTCAGGCTGCGACGCCCAGGCTCTGAAGACGAATGCCTTGTAGGTCTTTGCCTACCACTTGGCGCCAGAAACCGTATAGTGGGGGTTTTGGAAGCTTACGGCCAAGAATCGTTAGCCCAAGGCGACATGACAGAGATAATAAGTAGCCTGACCAGCCAAGCTGCAAGTGCTCTTGAGAACGCCTGGCTCTACGAGGAGTTGGGCGACCGCGAGCGTGCGCTAAAGGATCTAGTGGAGAAGCTGTTGGGGGCCCAGGAAGAAGAGAGGCGTCGTGTGGCGTACGAGGTTCACGACGGTCTGGCCCAGGTCGCGGTGGCCGCCCACCAGAACCTGCAGGCCTTCGCCCGGCGCCACACCCCAGAGGCGGAGAAAGGTAGACGAGAACTGGATCGAATCCTCGGGCAGGTCCGGGCGACGGTCTCAGATGCACGCCGGGTCATCGCGAATTTGAGGCCTACAGCTCTCGACGACCTAGGACTCGGGGCCGCCATTTCCCTGGAGATCGAACACCTAAGGGAAGAGGGCTACCACGTCGACTACGAAGAACATCTTGGTGACGAGCGCTTGCCTGGAGAGATGGAGATCACACTCTTCCGCGTCACGCAGGAAGCGTTGACAAACATGCGCAAGCACGCGGGGACGCAGTGGGTGAGCATCGAGTTGCGGCGGCGGGACGGAGGAGTCGATCTGG
>DASSJP010000305.1:0-5322 GCA_035691165.1 Rubrobacter sp. | reverse complement strand
TGGAGCCGGACCCCACGATCAGGGCTGTCGGGATCACATCGGCCCTCGGCTCGACGTCGGCCTACACCTGGTTGAAGCTGCCCGTGGTCCCCGAGATGGAGCGGGTGATGGCCGCGACGACCTTGCCGACGCTGCTGCTTGGCGGCGACCCCGGGGCGGATGCACAGAAGACGTTCGATGGATGGAGGAGGGCGATGGAGATACCTCAGGTGCGGGGCCTCGTCGCAGGACGGGCGCTGTTGTACCCGCAAGACGGCGACGTGGCAGCCGCGGTGGACGCCGCCGCGGATATCGTCTCCGCAGGTTCGGGAAAGCAAACGGAGGTACGTTGATATGGCCGCCATTCGGTTGACGGCGGCCCAGGCGCTGGTGCGCTTCCTGACGCAGCAGTACGTGGAGCGCGACGGGGTGGAGCAACGCTTCTTCGCTGGTTGCTTCGGGATCTTCGGCCACGGCAACGTCGCTGGTGTCGGCCAGGCTCTCCAGCAGTACTCGGACGGACTACCGTACTACCAGGCCCGCAACGAACAGGCGATGGTCCATATCGCATCGGCCTACGCCCGTCAGAAGAACCGGCTCCAGACCTTCGCTTGCACCAGCTCCATCGGACCTGGCGCCACAAACATGGTTACGGGTGCGGCGCTCGCCACGATAAACCGGCTGCCCGTGCTGCTCCTTCCAGGTGACATCTTCGCCTCGCGCAATCCAGATCCCGTATTGCAGCAGCTCGAAGCGCCATACGACGGTACCCTCTCGGTCAACGACTGTTTCAGGCCCGTGTCGCGGTACTGGGACAGGGTCGTGCGTCCCGAGCAGGTGATCCCCGCTTCCCTCGCAGCCATGCGCGTGCTCACGAACCAGGCCGAGACAGGCTCCGTCACCCTCGCCCTACCACAGGACGTGCAGACCGAGGCCTTCGACTATCCTGAAGAGTTTTTCGAGAAGCGCGTGTGGCACCTCGGGCGCCCTCTGCCCGATCCGGCGGCGATGGAGCGTGCCGTAGCCATGATCCGGGCTTCCCGCCGGCCGATGATCGTGGCCGGCGGTGGCGTCATTTACTCGGAGGCCACCGATGCGTTGCTTCGCCTGTGCGGGCGGACCGGCATCCCCGTCGGCGAGACGCAGGCAGGCAAGGGCTGCATGCCTTACGACCACCCCTGTTCTATGGGCGCCGTTGGCGCGACGGGCACGTTCGCAGCGAATCGCGCGGCCCGAGAGGCAGATCTCGTCATCGGGGTCGGAACCCGCTGGAGCGACTTTACAACAGCCTCCAAGACGGCTTTCCAGAACCCGAAAGTGCGCTTCGTCAACGTCAACATAGCCGACTTCGACGCCCACAAGCACGCTGGAGTCGCCCTGGTAGGAGACGCCCGTGCGACGCTCGAAGCTCTGGATGAGGCTCTCGCAGGCTACGAGGTTGATCAGGAGTACAGGGAGCAGGGCGAGAAGGCGAACAGGGAGTGGGATAGGGAGGTCGGGAGGCTTTACGCCCTCGATCACGGGCCGCTGCCTGCCCAGAGCGAGGCCATCGGGGTGGTCAACTCGTTCTCGGAGCCTCGGGACGTGGTTGTGTGCGCGGCTGGATCCATGCCTGGGGACCTGCACAAGATCTGGAGGACGCGCGACCCGAAAGGCTATCACGTCGAGTACGGGTACTCGTGCATGGGATATGAGATCTCCGGTGGCCTGGGCGTGAAGATGGCCGACCCCTCCCGCGAGGTCTACGTCATGTGCGGGGACGGCTCCTACCTGATGATGAACTCGGAGATCGTCACCTCCATCCAGGAGGGCTACAAACTGACGATCGTCCTCGTGGACAACTCGGGGTACTCTTCCATCGGCGCGCTCTCCCGCTCCGTCGGTTCGGACGGCTTCGGCACCCACTACCGCTACCGCAAGAACGGCTCGCTTGGCCTCGACTCGGAAGAGAACTCCGGAGACGTCCTGCCCGTGGATCTCGCCACGAACGCCGAGAGTCTGGGTGCGCACGTGATCCGGACCCAGAACATCCAGGAATTGAAGGAGGCCCTGGCGCGTGCGAAGGAGGTAGACCGCACGGTCGTCGTCCACATCCCCGTGGACCGCTACGAGGGGGTGCCGGACTACGACGCCTTCTGGGACGTGCCCGTCTCCGAGGTCTCCGAGATGGAGGCTGTGACCTCCGCCCGCAAAGAGTACGCGAAGAACAGAGAGTCAGAACGCCGATACCTCTAGGAAGGAGCTTCAGAGCGTGCCAGACTTGCTCGTGAGCAGCGCTGAACCGGACCAGGACGGTGCTGTCGTAAAAGTTACGCCGGAGTCCGCGGGCTGGGAGTACGTGGGCTTCGAGGTGTTGAAGCTGGGATCCGGACAGACAGTAGAGCGCAGGGCCGAAGGCGAAGAGGTCTGCCTGGTCCCGCTCTCGGGGACGAGTACCGTATCCGCAGGTGACGAGAAGTGGGAAATAGGGGGTCGCAAGAATGTCTTCGATGGTCCTCCCTCCGCACTATACCTTCCGCCGGGAACGGATTACAGCATCGAAGCCATGACGGACCTTGAGATAGCAGTTACTTCGGCCCCGGCGGAGCGGGGGGCGGATCCACTACTGATCAGGCCTGAGGACATCGAGGTGGAGGTACGAGGCTCGGGGAACATGGAGCGTGAGGTACGCCCGATCCTGATGGAGGACCGCGAGGCGGAGCGGCTACTGGTGGTCGAGGTACTGACCCCGAACGGCCACTGGTCGAGCTATCCGCCGCACAAGCACGATGAGGACGATCCCCCGCGCGAGCGCTACCTCGAGGAGACCTACTTTCATAAGCTACGGCCGGAGCGGGGCTTCGCGTTGCAGAGGGTGTATACCGAAGATGGATCTCTAGACGAGTCACTCACGTTCCACGACGGCGACGTGGTGCTCGTGCCTAAGGGCTACCACGTCGTCTCGGCGCCGCCCGGCTACGACCTCTACTACCTCAACGTGATGGCAGGGCCCGTGCGCGAGTGGAAGATAAAGAACCACCCCGACCACGAATGGCTGCTCGATTAGCGGCTGAAGGGAGAAGCGTATGAATCACGGAAGACGACTATCTCGCAGGGACTTCCTCAAAGTAGGCGGGGCAGGTCTCGCCGGCGCTGCTCTGCTCGGGGCCGCAGGTTGCGGCGGGGGCGAGGAGGCAGGGGGCGCGACCGAGATCTACTTCACCTCCGCGCCCGACGAGTCAGGGACCACCGAGAAGCTCATCAACATGTTCAACGACAAGAACAAGGGCAAGTACAAAGTCATCTTCCGCCAGGGCAACGCGGACACGGGGCAGCGCTTCGACAAGCTAAGGACCGAGATGCAGGCTGGCGGGGAGGACCTCGACGTGATCCTCGGGGACGTCATCTGGACTGCCCAGCTCGCGGACAGCGGCTGGATCCACGACCTCTCAGATCGCTTTACCGAGAGCCAGCGAAAGGAGTTCCTGCCGGGCTCCGTCGAGGCCATAACGTACAAGGGCAAAGCCTTCGGTATGCCGTGGTTCACGGATACAGGGCTCCTATACTATCGAAAGGATTTGCTCGAAAAGAGCGGGTTCGACGGTCCTCCGAAGACATGGGACGAACTGAAGCAGATGACCACGAAGGTGCGCCAGGACTCTGGCACCAAGTTCGGGTTCGTCTTCCAGGGCGCGAGGTACGAGGGCGGGGTCTGCGACGGCATGGAGTTTATCTGGACCCACGGCGGGGAGGTCCTCGACCCGCAGGACCCCACCAAGGTCGTCGTAGATAGCCCCGAGGCCATAGCCGGCCTGGCGACCGAGCGGAGCATGATCACCGACGGCATTTCCCCCCAGGCGGTCTCGGTCTACAAGGAGGACGAGTCCGCCGGGGCCTTCCTGAACGGCGACGCGGTCTTCCTGCGCAACTGGCCGTACGTGTACGCCCTGGTCGGCACGTCGGACTATCCGAAGCTGAGCACGGATCAGGTCGGGGTCTCAGAACTGCCTTCTGCAGACGGAGAACCAGGCAACGGCACGGTCGGGGATCAGCCATTCTACATCAGCTCCACGGCGAAGGATCCTGACGCCGCCTGGAAGTTCATCCAGTTCCTCACAGCCCCCGAGCAGCAGAAGCTTAGGGCCGTCGAAGGTGCCTACCTGCCGACCAGGACGGCCCTCTACGAAGACCCTGAGATCCAGGAGAAAGTGCCCGTGGTGCCCCTCGCGAAAGAGGCGCTCCAGCACACCCGTCCGCGCCCGGTCTCCCCGTACTACTCGGATATGTCCCTGGAGATGCAGGAGCAGTTCAACGCTTCGCTCGCGGGTGACATATCGCCCGAGGAAGCGGCGAAGACCCTGAAGGAGCAGTTGGAGAACTTTATCAAGCAGGGCCAGCAATCTTAGGAGGGCGCGCATGCGGGTCGGTCTGGTAGGCGCTGGCTTCATGGGCGGCGTTCATCTGAACGCCTACGCCGGCATCCCCGATGTAGAGGTGGTCGGCGTCGCTGACGCCCGGTTCGAGAGCGCCGTTGCTGGTGCGGAGATCGTCGGGGCGCGGCCTTACGCCTCGTACGATGAGCTCGTCGCCGCAGAGGACGTCGAGGTGGTTGACGTCTGCCTGCCGACCGGATTCCACAGGGAGCTGGCGGTCAGGGCGGCTGGCGAAGGCAGGCACGTCATACTGGAGAAACCCATAGCGCGTACCATCGAAGACGCGCAGGAGATCCTCGACGCTTTCTCAGACGAAGGACCACGTCTCTTCGTCGGGCACGTCGTCCGTTTCTTCCCTGAGTACGTCGGGATCAAAGAGAGGATCGAAGCCGGCGACCTCGGGAGGGTCGGCGTGGTCCGCACCAGCCGCCGCTCACCGTTCCTTCTGGGCTCGAACGACTGGTACGCTGACTGGCGGGTCAGCGGTGGCGTCCTTCTCGACCTGGTGATCCACGACTTCGATTTCCTGCGCTGGTCCCTCG
The DNA here is from genome assembly GCA_035691165.1 of Rubrobacter sp. Lineage (GTDB taxonomy): Bacteria > Actinomycetota > Rubrobacteria > Rubrobacterales > Rubrobacteraceae > Rubrobacter_D. The sequence continues at coordinate 389 of DASSJP010000305.1, read as the reverse complement.
GCGAGGTCGAGAGGGTCTACGCCCGCGGCGTGCTCGGACACGAGTACAACCGTCTGGACTACGCCCTCACCACCCTGCGCTTCGAGAGCGGTGCCATCGCCCACGTCGAAGGCCACTGGGGGTACCCAGACCCGTTCAACTACTCGATCGAGGTGGCAGGTAGCCGCGCCCTCCTCGCGACAGACAGCATGGAACCGCCCCCACTAGAGTTGATCGGCGGAACGTCGGATGAGACCCCCGTTCTCGCCGCTGGCAAGAACCCCTACGTGGCGGAGCTCGAACACTTCATCCACTGCATCGCCACTGAAGAGGAGTCCATTGTGGAGGGGCGGGACGCCTACGAGGCGCTAAGGATCAGCCTGGCCGCCACGGAATCGGTCCTGACGGGT
>DASSJP010000304.1:0-4825 GCA_035691165.1 Rubrobacter sp. | reverse complement strand
TCGTCTCTCTCGTCGCTCCTACCGTCCTGACAGGCGGGCCCGCCGAAGCGCTGGCCGCCGTCGCAGTCGTGATCGTCGCCGTGAGAACAGGTAGCCTGCCTGCAGCGATGCTAGTAGGGGTAGTGACCGTCGTGGTGCTGCGGGCACTGGAGACGACCCTGCTGTGACGATGGAGCGCAGTGTAGATACCTGGTCTACGTTCTCGCCGGGACAGGCTCGTAGTTTCGCCTATCTGTATTTCTTCCACCGGCGCCAGAGGAACCAGAGAGATCCGAGGATGAGGATGGTCAGGACCGCGAGCCCGACGAACGCCGCGTACAGTTCCACTATCCTCCACCGGCGGCCGAGAGCCCATCCCAGGCCGATCAAAGAGCTGTTCCACAAGGTACATCCGAGGATGGTGTAGCCAAGGAACCGCCAGCGCAGAGGCATACGCTTGAGGCCGGCAGGCACCGAGACCAGGGCGCCCACCCCGGGGATGAGATGGCCGACCAGTATGGCCTTTCCCCCGTGGCGCTCGAATACCCCGCTGGCCCTCTCAATGTCCGATACGAAAAGGAGCTTGGAGCGCTCGAACCGCTTGACCAGACGCCGCAAGCGCGCCTCCCTGATCCTGAGCCCAACGACGTACAGGATCAGCGACGCAGACATCCTCGCCGCCGTCGCCGTAAGCAGCACGGGTACGAACGAGAGGCGTCCGTGCCCAACAAGGAAGCCTATGAGCGGCAGCGTCAGCTCTGTCGGGACAGGCAGGAACAGACTCCCAGCCAGGATGAGCACGAATACGCCGACGTACCCGAAAGAGTGGACTACGTCGAAGACCCACCGCACGACATCGGCGAGCAGACCACCTACCAAGCTCTATCCTCCAATCTCCTCCACGAGACGATCTAATTATGCACCATTCGATTCAGCACAAGAGCCGGGATAGACTCAGACCACCATACCCGGCCCGGGCAGCGGAAGGGCAAGCCCGAACTCGCAACTTTATGCAGCCTCCCCACACCATGCGTTCTCGGGAGGTGATCCCACGGTCGCCGAAACGCCTCCTCTGAGGGCAGCTAAGGTCCGGTTCTGTTCACATCGGCGGATACACGTTTCCGAGAATTCGAGTTCTACGAACTTCGGTGAATAAGAGGCTCCGCCAATAGGCTATGGCTGGCGGCAAGGCCGACCCTCCCAGCGGTATCGAACCCAACCCTCCCGGATGAGCCTTCTTACGATGATGACTACCTCAGAGAAGGCTACCCAGAAGTCGATCACCCTTCCTTCCCTCTCTGTACACCACACCAGCTTCTTGTGAGCGTTGTTCCAGGAATTGGTTCGCTCCACCACCCAACGTTTTGTTGCCCGAAGCGGAGCCGGCTTGCCCTTCTCTGAGATCATGGGCTCAAGGCCCCGGGACTTCAGTTTCTCGCGGGTGCTCTTAAAATCGTAGCCGCGATCGAGGTAGACACTCATCTGCTCGGGTAGCGACCCGATCACCTCCAGGGTGTCCAGGGTCTCGCCCAAAAGCGGCGAGTCGTGGCGATTGGCAGGTGCCGTCATGGCTCCTATGGGAATACCGTTGGCATCTACGAGAGTGGAACGTTTGATGCCCTGCTTTCCCCTATCTACCGGGCTTCTTCCAGCCCTCTGGCCACCACAAGGAGCCTTGGTTATGCAGCAATCTACGGCTACCTCGGAAAGCTCCAACCCGATCATCCGGTCATAGGCTTCGAGCACCATCTGCCGAAGTTTCTCCATCGCTCCGGAACTGATCCACTCGTCGCGCCGACGACGCAAAGTGGTCGCTGAACACGACCCGTCAGCGATTCTTTCGTAAGCGCAGCCGAAGACGAGTACCTGAACGAGCTTGTCGAAGACCAACCTCTCAGGCACTCGGTGACGGTGGCAGCCAAGGGGATGAGCGTCCGTATCTCTTTCGGGCAGCAGAGCACAGAACTGCTCCCAGATTGGCTCGATGATGTATGGTGGGATGGCGGGCATGGGCTTGCTCCTTCGCATCGGGAAGCTTCAGACACTCCCCGGATGATCGAGCATCCGTGCCCGTTTTACACTTGGCTCTGCACTCCCTATTGGCGGAAGCTCTTAGTTTGGCAAGAGCCATCGGCTTTCATGACGTAGATTTTAGGCAGCGGTTCAGGGCTCGCTGATGATGCCGTCTCATAAGACTTCCTAGTGAAGGCTATCCACTTGCCATCAGGTGACAAAGCTGGACCGGATTCTTCGAACTCACGGGTATCCGTGAGCGGTTTCGCGTCGGAGCCGTCAATGTTCATGGTCCAGATGTCGTAGTTCATACTGTAGGCAATCTCGGCGTGCGTGTCCGACCTGGATTCTTGTCGCTGACTACCGTTGCCCCCAGCGCACGAGGCTTGGAGTAGGGCGTTCATATCTTCGGCCTCCTGCTGACCTTGACTGGTGCTCTCGTTGCCAGTGGCTTGCTGCTGGCTACCACCGGCGCAGCCGACCGACAGCCCGAGCGCCCCTATCGTCATTACTACTCTCAGGATGAGCGTCCTACGCATCATTGCCACAACATAGTTCATGGCGATAAATTCGGAATGATTGCCAAACCTCCGAGCACGCCCCTTTGCACGCGGTTGCGCGGGTGAGGCACTGGCGTTCAACCACTAGACCAGCGCCACCTCGACCACTGGCTCCCCGCTCAGCGTGGCGGTCAGGTCAAGCCGGGCAGTATGGTGCGTTTGAAAAGTATGTGAAGGTCAACCGCCTGCACTCCCAAGCTGACTTCTTCGCCAGCAAGTACGAGAGCCGCGCTCTCGGGGTCCTCGTCTCACTGGTCGCCGTGGTCGCGATGGTCCCTTACCTTGCTTTGCAGTTCCAGGGGTTGGGGCTCATCGTCTCCGAGGCCTCATACGGCGCGATCTCTTCGACCGTCGCAGCGATCATCGGGACCGTCGCCGTGACCGTATACGTGATCATCAGCGGCATCCACGGCTCGGCCTGGACCGCCGTGGTCAAGGACATCAATGGTGCTCTTTGTCGTGGTGTTCATGGGGATCTACCTGCCAGGGGAGATGTTCAGGGAGATATATGCCCAGAAGCCGGGGTTCCTGATCCTCCCCGGCGAGGTATACAGTCCCGCCTGGTTCGTCTCGACGGTTCTGCTCACCGCCCTTGGATTCTATATGTGGCCACATACATTCGGCTCCGTGTTCACGGCGGAGAACGCGCGGGTGATAAGGCGCAACGCCACCTTCCTGCCGCTGTACCAGCTGATCCCGCTGTTCGTCTTCTTCGTCGGCTTCGCCGCAGTCCTCGAGGTTCCCGGCCTCATGGGCGAGAAGGTGGACCTCGTCCTCCTGCAGATCTCCAAGGAGACGTTCAGCGCCCGTGGTCGGCCTGATCCGCGCTACAGGCCTCCTTACCGCGCTGGTTCGATGCTTCTCATGGTTTCATCGACCGTTCTCGCCAAGAACGTCTACAAGGTGTTCGTGCCATCGACGAGCGAGCAGAGGGTCGGCACCCTCGCCAAGGTCATCGTCCCGATCGTCACTGAGCTCTCCCTCTGGTTCTCCCTCCAGAGCGGCCAGGGGATAGTGTTCCTGCTTCTCCTCGGCTACAGTCTAGTGCCCCAGCTCTTCCCCGCCCTGCTCTTCTCCCTCATGCCGAACAACTTCGTGACCAAGTGGGGAGCCGCCGCAGGCATTGTCGCCGGCGTCCTGACCGTTACCTACGTGACGGTCAAAGAGACGACCATCGCCGAGTTCTTCCCTTTCCTGCCTGGGGAGATAGCCGATACCAACATCGGCATCGTGGCGCTCGTCGTGACCTTCGCCGTGCTCCTGGTGGTGAGCTTCGTCACAGGCGGCCTCTCCGTCCGCAAGGAGCACAGCGCCTGAGGAGCCTTTGATGGCAGACGTTCGGGTAATCGCAGGGCCCTACGAGTTCGGGGCGCTGGGAGAAGAGCCCGCAGAGCTGTGAGGCATTCAAGGGGCTGTTACCTTACCGGCAGAAGATCATCCACGTCCGCTGGAGCGGGGAGTCCTGCTGGATACCGCTCGGCGACTTCGACTTCGGGGTGGGCTTCGAGGACGCCACGAGCTACCCCGCGCCCGGAGAGATACTACTCTACCCCGGTGGCTACTCGGAGACGGAGATCCTCTTCCCGTACGGGGCCACCTGCTTCGCGAGCAAGCTGGGCCAACTCGCGGGCAATCACTTCCTCACCGTAACCGAAGGCATCGAGGACCTCCGGTCTCTAGGGGAGATGACCCTCTGGGAAGGCGCGCTGGATATCGTCTTCGATCACGCCTAAAGACCCGACCCCTCCGTTCCTAAAATAAGGCATGGAGCTGAGGAATGTACAAGCGTACGGCGAGCCCGGGGCGGTAGTCTACCTCGCAGACTGTTTGGATCTCATGCAGACGATACCAGCAGACTGCGTGGACGCGGTCTTCGCCGACCCGCCCTACCGTCTCTCGAAGGGCGGTGTGACGGTCAGTAACGGCGGGCTCGCTCCCGTAGACAAGGGTGCCTGGGACAGGTCTATGGGGTTTGCAGCGGACCACCGGTTCAACGTCAGGTGGCTGAAGGAGGCGCGCCGCATCCTCAAGCCCGACGGCACCATCTGGGTCACGGGCACGCACCACATAATCTTCAGCCTCGGCTTCGCCCTGCAGACGCTGAAATTCAAGCTGATAAATCAGATCACCTGGGAGAAACCCGATCCGCCTCCGAACGCTCTCCACACCGCCTTTACTCATGCTCACGAGACGCTTCTTTGGGCGAGCAAGAGTCGTGGGTCCCGCCATACCTTCAACTACGACCTCATCAACAGCACAGACCCCACCTCCCA
>DASSJP010000303.1:0-3440 GCA_035691165.1 Rubrobacter sp. | reverse complement strand
CGAGGCTGTGATGCCTGATGCGGTCAGGGCGGGCCGCAGTATACACCGCTCTGGTACCCTGAAAGAGATGAGCTTGGCGGAGGCCGAGGCTGTCAGCGTGCTACGGGTCGTGGGACAGGAGCTACGGGCCGTTGCGTAATTACATAGTTGTTCTGACGAATATGTCGGGACGCCGAGATGGAAGGAGCTGTCGTGACCCGTCAGATTCCTGAAGACATAGGGGATTACCGGTTCGACATGATCGTGATCGGGGCCGGCATAAACGGCGCAGGGATAGCGAGGGACGCAGCCATGCGTGGCCTGAACGTGCTACTCCTGGACAAGGGCGACATCTCGGCGGGCACGACCCAGTGGGCGACGCGCCTCATCCACGGAGGTCTGCGCTACCTGGAGTACTACGAGGTCCACCTCGTGCGCGAGTCGCTCGCAGAGCGCGAGAAGCTCCTGCACATCGCGCCGCACCTTGTTAAGCCATTGCGCTTCGTCGTCCCCATCTTCGAGAGGAGCAAGCGCGGACCGGGCCTGATCCGGCTCGGCATGATCGGCTACGATGCCCTCTCTTTCGACAAGTCCGTCCCGAACCACCGCATGCTCTCACGCGAAGAGGCCCTGGAGCAGTACCCTGGCCTCAACCAGGAGGGCCTGCTCGGGGCAGCGACCTACTACGACGGCCAGGTCGAGTACGCAGAGAGGATTGCGGTAGAGAACGCGATCTCGGCCCACGAGCACGGCGCGACCGTCCTGACCTACGCCGAGGTGAAACGCCTCCTTTTCGAGGAGGGCGAAGGACTTCCCCGCGTGACAGGTGTCGAGTTCGAGGACCGACTAGGTAGCGGCACCTTCACCGCCCACGCTCCAGTTACCGTCAACGTCGCCGGGCCATGGGTTGACAGGGTCCTCTACGGTTCCGACGAAGGCTCGGAAGGGGAGCAGATGATCGGGGGCACCAAGGGGTCGCATCTCATAGTAGATCCCTTCCCGGGAGCGCCGCGCGACGCGCTCTACGTCGAGGCCCGCAGGGACGGGCGGCCCTACTTCATCGTCCCTTGGAACGGCAGATATCTGATAGGCACGACAGACTTCCGCTACAGGGACGACCTCGACTACGTCTCGGCAGACGACGACGAGATCTCCTACCTCCTCGAAGAGACGAACGCCGTGATCCCCGACGCCAACCTGAGCCGCGACGACGTGCTCTTTACCTACTCCGGTGTCAGGCCGCTCCCCTTCAAGCCGGAGGGCTCGGAGAGCTCCATAACACGCAGCCACGTCGTCTACGATCACGCAACCGGCAAGTCGGCGGCGGGAGGACGTCTCACCGTCGAGGGCGCAGGGCCGAAGGCTGAAGGCCTGATCTCCATCGTCGGCGGCAAGCTGACTACCTACCGCAACCTTGGCCGCCAGACGGTGGACATCGCTTTCAAGAAGCTTGGCCGCCAGGCTCCGAAGAGCCGCACGGACAAAGTGCCCCTGCCCGGCGGTGCCACCCAGGACTTCGCCGCCTTCGCCGCGGACTTCAAGGCGACGAGCGGCCACACCGACGAGCTGGCCGAAAGGCTTCTCAAGATCTACGGCGTCCTTGCACCGGAAGTACTGGAGATGGGTGGCGACGATGCCTCGCTTCGCATGCCGCTCTCCCCTTCGCCCACGGTTGAGACCGGCATCATAGGGGCCGAGGTACTTTACGCCTTCGAGCGCGAGATGGCCCAGACCCTCTCGGACGTGCTGCTCAGGCGCACGATGGCGGGGCTCGGCCCGAGGGTCGGGCTCGACGTGGACGAGGCCGCCGCACAGGTCGCCGTCAAGCATCTAGGATGGAGTGAGGAGCGCGCACGCGGAGAAGTCGAGGATTACCGCAAGTACATCGAACGCTACAGGCCGAAAGAGATGCGCGAGAAAGAGGCTGCCGGAGTCTGACCAACCGCCGGGCTGTCCCCTGTTTCACGTTTAATCCGGAGGCGCAGCGGTAAAGTACCACGGTAGCGCAAATCGGATTCAACAGGAGGTTTGCAGGCATGGAGACAGGACGCACCGGCGAAGGGATTCTCGCCGACGAGATGTCAGGGAAGCGGGCCGAGATCATCGAGCTGCTCAAGCAGGCTTACTTTGCGGAGCTCGAGACGGTTATTAACTACACCACGAACTCCATCAACCCTGACGGCGTGCGCGCCCAGGAGATCAAAGAGGCCCTAGAGGAGGATATCCAGGAGGAGCTCGGGCACGCCCAGGAGTTTGCCAAGCGCATCAAGGAGCTCTACGGGATAGTGCCGGGCTCGATGGAGTTCAGGGCGGAGCAGGAATTCCTGCAGCCCCCCGAGGAGCAGACCGACGTCGTACACGTCATAAAGGGCGTCATAGACGCCGAGACGAAGGCTGTCGAGCTATACACCAGGATCGTCGAGACGACGGACGAGGCCGACCCTGTCACCAACGACATGGTCATAGCAATCCTGCGCAACGAGCAGGAGCACCGCAGGATGTTCGAGGGTTTCCTCCGCGAGTACGAGGTCGAAGGTCTCGCCTGAGGTAGATACCACGACGGACGATTCGGCCCGGCCGACAAGGTCGGGCCTCTTTTTATGCGGCGGGTTTTGTGCGCGCTTGTGGCTGAGGTATAATCTGGCGCGTAACGCGATGGACGAACCTCAAGCTAAACGCCACCGACGAAAACCCCGCGCCCTGGACGCCGGTGGGCACGCGTAGAAGTGCCGGAGCCTCTTTTATCCTGGTTTAACCTCTTCTTGGCCCTCGTACTGGTGGGCCTGAACGCTTTCTTCGTAGCGGCCGAGTTCGCGCTCGTGCGCGTGCGCGAGTCACGCATCGTACAGTTGGAGCAGGAAGGCAGCGCGCGGGCCGCGATCGTACACGAGACGCTCCGCGACCTCGACTCCTATCTCTCCGTCTGCCAGGTAGGAATCACGGTCGCCTCCCTTGCGCTAGGTTGGGTCGGCGAGCCTGCCGTCTCGCACCTCATTCGTCCGCTGTTCGAGGCTGTCGGGATAACGAGCGAGCGTATAGTCGGGATCATCTCGGTCGGCCTGGGGTTTGGGGCAATAACCTACGCCCATCTGGTCTTCGGGGAGCAGGCGCCGAAGTACATCTCCATCCAGAAAGCCGAGAGGGTATCGCTCTGGATCAGCCGCCCCCTCAATGTTTTCAGGCTGCTGCTCAATCCCGTGGTCTGGGTGGTCAATGCCTCGACCAACCTCGTGCTGAGGCCGTGGGGCATCAGGCTGGGTGAGGAGATGGAGGCCCACTCCGAGGAGGAGTTGAGGATCATGATCTCCTCCTCGACCGCCTCGGGCGTGCTCGAGCCTGAGGAGCGCGACTACCTGAACAACGTCTTCGATTTTGGTGACAGGGTGGCACGTGAGATCATGGTTCCGAGGCCTGATATCGAGGCGATCCCGAGCGACGCCCCGCTCCCCGAGATAGTCGAT
>DASSJP010000302.1:0-6157 GCA_035691165.1 Rubrobacter sp. | reverse complement strand
GAGGGGCTTCCCGAAGCGCTCGCCCGCGCCGCCATCCGCGTCAGGGACGCGATGCGCGCACATCCGTTCATGGTCGCGGGTACGGGACGGCTCGACACGGAGCTGATGGAATCTACCGATCTCCTCGTAAAGGGCGGGGCTGAGGCTGTGTTCACGGCGGGGAGCCAGGAGGGCTGGGGAATGGCGATAAAGATATCCGACGGTGGCCAGAGGGCGGTGCGTCCCGTTGCACTCGCCGCGCTCGGAGCCAGGGGCGTGGATGTGCCCGATGCTGTATCCACCTTGCGCGGCCTGCACGGCGAGGTAGTAGGTGAGATCGGGCCCCTGATCTAAGCCCGAGAGATTGCCGGTTCGTCTTTCGACGCGTCCTGCAATTTGACCGTACTTGCCACGACTTGTAGCATGGGCAGAGACAATCTGGACGGGTGATGAGGCTCACCCTCGACCGCGAGAAATCGCTGATGGCCTCTACCTTAGGGACAGGGTAGAGGTCTTTCTTCTGGCCGGAGGGCGCGAAGCGGAGGAGCATCCTGGTTTGAAGAGAAGATCCTCAGAGACGAAGACGATCGTGGCCCAGGCCACCCTGCGCCTGCGTTCCGAGCTGCAGTGCGAGCAGGTCATAAGGCTTGCACACGGTCGCGGAGTTGCTTCGGCCACGGCTTACAGGGGACCTGAAGACGCGCCGATATTCGTGATGCTCCTGGACGAGGCGGAGGTGCTGGATCTTTTTCTTCCCGAGTTGCGTAGGTCCGTCCCCGAGGCTCCCATCTCGGTGATCCGCGAAGCTGTCGAACACGTTTCTCCGGGTGACTTCCTCAGGGGCGGCGTGCTCGAGCCCAGGCCGTTCAGGGCCGAGGCCGGACACCTTGGCTGGGTGTTCGCCGGAGGCGCCCTTGGTGCCGGGGCCCGCCTTCTGGTCGAGTCGGCCGCCGCTTACGCAGATCCCACCGCGTTCCCGTGGGGGACGATGCTCGTGAACGTCATCGGCTCCTTCGCGATAGCGGTCTTCGGGGCCCTGCTCTTCGAGAGGTTCATGGATGAGCGGGAGAGGATGTTCTGGGTGCTCGGGTTCCTGGGGTCCTTCACGACCTTCAGCTCGTACGCCTTGCAGACTACGGAGACATGGGCCGTCTCGCCCTTCCTGGGCGCATTGTACGGTGGTGGGAGCATCTTCCTCGGGTTGCTTGCCGCACTCCTGGGGTTGCGGCTCACGAGGGCTATCATCTAGTGGCTTTCGCGGTGCAGGCGGTACTGACCGTCCTCGGCGCGGGCCTCGGCGCGGTCTTCAGGTACGTTCTGGGTGGATGGACCAACCACAAGCTCGGGCCCGAGTTCCCGTGGGGGACGCTCGCCGTCAACGTGATCGGCTGCTTCGCCCTGGGCCTTCTGGAGGGGATTGCCCCACAGGACCGGTTTCTGCTGCTGGTTTTGGGCAAGGGGCTCCTCGCCGGGTTCACCACCTTCTCGACGCTCATGCTCGAGACGCTGAACCTGGCGCGCGCACGTGAACATGACAGGGCTTTCTTCAACATAGTCGGCAGCCTGGCCCTCGGTCTCCCCGCGCTGCTCCTCGGTACTTACCTCGGGGCGGCGGTGTGAGAAGCGCAAGGAGGATTAGGGTCTTCGTCGGCGAGGACGAGAGGTATCAGGGACGGCCTCTCTTCGAGGCCATCGTGCTCGCCGCAAAGGAGCACGGGCTCGCCGGGGCGACGGTCTTCAAGGGCTTCATGGGCTACGCTCCCCACGCCGACATAGCCACCGCAGGCATCCTCAGGCTCGCCGAGAACCTGCCCGTAGTCGTGGATATCGTGGACTCAGAAGAACGGATAAAGGGGTTCCTGCCGTTCCTCAGGAGAGCCGTCAGGACCGGCATCGTGCTCTCCTCCCTGGTGGAGGCCGAGCAGGTGGTTCCAGAAGGACCTGACGAGACGTGAAAGGCCCGGTTCCGGCCACGCGTGCCAGGATATACCTGCGCGACTCCGAAGTCTTCGAGGGGCGTCCGGCCCGCGCGCTCATACATGCCGCTTTCGTGGATGCCGGGGTGCGCGACGTTTCTATACACCATGGGATCATGGGCTTCGACCGCTCCTCAGGGGTCCTCTCCTCTCGTCCCCTTCGTTTCCACGCCGACCTGCCCGCGGTCGTCGAGGCGGTTGGCCGCAAAGAACATGTCGAGGCGGCGTTGCCCGAGATCAGGCGCGTGCTCGGGCGAGGTCTGATCACCCTTGCCGACGTGGAGATGTACGAGCCAGGCTAATGGGTTCTCGATCCGGCAGGGGACAGGTCTACGGGAGAAGCATCGGTGACCCGCTGGGGAACGTGGCTGGACGGCGATTATCTGGACGGCTGACGCCGGCGCTGTTAAAAATGACAAAGGTCCTTTGGCCCCGAGAACGTCCGACCAGGGAGGCAAGTGCGTGACGGAAAAGACGAACGGCCTACATCCGAGGGTCGCAGAGCTGGCCCGTGGGGAAAACTTCGGAACGCTAACGACGCTGCTGCCAGGCGGCCACCCTCAAACCCAGGTCATGTGGGTCGATGCCGATGAACATCACCTCCTCATCAATACCGAGGTACATCGCCAGAAGTTCAAGAACGTCGAGCGCGACCCGCGGGTGACGCTCACGATCTGGGACAAGGAGGACCCATATAGGTTCGTCGAGGTGCGCGGGGAAGTCGTTGAGAAGGAGAAGGGACCCGAGGCGCGAGAGCACATAGACAAACTCTCATACAAGTATCACGGCAGACCATACGGGAACAGGATCCGGAGCGAACGGGTGATACTCCGGATCTCTCCTTCACGGCAAGTGATCCGCATGCCCACCTAGCTCGGGATCTCAGGCACATACAAGGGACGGGCAGCCAAGATTCTTCGTCGGCCAGAAAGCCCGCTGACTCAATTCCGGGATAGAAGCGCTGGTTCTCCAATTCCAGCGGCTATACCATACGCGCATGAGGCTGACCACGGAGATCCTCGAAGTATGCTACAGGGCGGGCGCGTTCCCGATGGCCGATGCCTACGGGCGCATCGAGTTCTACCGCTCGGACCCGCGCAGCGTGCTCGACTTCGAAGACCTGCACGTCTCCAGGTCGCTGCGGCGTGTGATCCGCAAAGGAACCTACGAGGTGCGCGTTGACGAGGACTTCGAGGGTGTCGTGCGCGCGTGCGCCGACAGGGAGGAGACCTGGATCAACGCCGAGATCGTCGAGGCTTACGTCCGGTTTCATCACGCTGGCAAAGCTCATAGCGTCGAGGCGTACTCGAATGACGAGCTCGTCGGCGGACTCTACGGCGTCTCTCTAGGTGGGGCGTTCATGGGAGAGTCGATGTTCACCCGCAAGAGAGACGCCTCCAAAGTCTGCCTCGTCTATCTCGTAGAGCGTTTGAAGGAGCGTGGGTACGAGTTGCTCGACTGCCAGATCCAGAACCCCCACCTCGCCAGACTGGGGGCTGTCGAGATCCCCGAGCGCGAGTACCTGAGGCGCCTGGATCACGCCCTGAGCCTCGATAGATCTTTCGTCTGAGAACGGGGAGCCCACGGATGAGTTGGCGCTGGGGAACCCGAAGCCTCGGTCACGGGGCGTGGTAAGCTAGCTTGATGGACAACAGGTACGTAAATCTGGAGTGGCGGCCCGAGCTGGAGAGGCCGGTTTTGATCGCCGGTTTCACGGGATGGAACGACGCGGCCGACGCGGCTAGCGTCGCTGTCGGGGCGCTGGCGAGCTCGTGGGGGGTGCGTCGTTTCGGAGGATTCGACGGCGAAGAGTTCTTCGATTTCCAATCCACGCGGCCCCAGGTCAAGCTCGTTGACGGCGTGACGCGAGAGATCGAATGGCCCGAGAACGTGCTCTCGGCGACGGAGCCGAGGCTCGATGCCGCCGGTGGTCGCGGGGGAATCCTGCTGACGGGACCGGAGCCGAACTTCCGGTGGCGCACTTTCTCTGCGGCGGTCGTCGAGCTGGCGAAAGAGTTGAACGTGGAGCTGGTCGTCACGATGGGCGCCCTGCTTGCCGACGTGCCACATTCGCGTCCCGTCGCGGTCGCGGCCAACTCCCAGGACGCGGACCTGGTCGAATCTCTCGGCCTCTCAGCCTCGCGCTACGAGGGACCGACGGGCATAACGGGCGTCCTGCACCGCGTTTGCGCCGACAATGGTCTGCCATCCGTGAGCTTCTGGGCCTCGGTGCCGCACTATCTGCCCGCCGTGCCGTCAGCTCCCGCGGCCCTTGCCCTGCTGGACAAGCTCTCGGTACTGCTGGGAATGAAGGTGGATACTGCCGACCTAGAAAGCACGGCGGAGACCTACCAGGAGCAGGTCTCCGTGGCGGTCTCCCAGGACGCGGATCTCTCCTCCTACGTCAGGATGCTCGAAGAGCGCTTCGACTCACAGGCGGATCAGGGCCCACGCAATTTGCCGTCGGGTGACGAACTCGCCCAGGAGCTCGAAGGCTTCCTCCGCGATCATCGCCGCGACGAAGAATAGGGGCCAGATACCTCTACAACCGGATGGCTGAGTCTCTTCCGCCGTGGTGCTAGCAGTTTCTCTAACTCACGGTCTTGGCGAGTGAGAACTCGGAGGTATCGCCGGTACTCCGGTTGGTCGCCGTGGAGGTCACGACCTGTCCCCTGGGAACCCTCGTTCTGGTAATGAAGGTGAAAGAGGCGTCGCCGCTGCCATTTGTTTTGACGATCTCTCCACCCAGGAACCTTTTGCCCTCCCCGTGGCCTGAAGGATCCGCCGTGAGGCTGCTGAAGAACTGGATGTTGTAGTGCTCGAAAGCCTCGCTCCTCAGCGTCCCCCTGACGACGGTGACCCTCCTCCTGTGGCCTCCTATTAGCCTGATTGTGCTCCTGGCGGAGGTGATCTCGGGGAAGTTCTGCAGGTTGTTGGGCCCGGTGTCGGAGTCCGGGGGAGGGGCATAGTCGTTGTCTGTGACCCCGGGGTCGTTGTTCGTGTGATACAGGTCGATCCCGAGCTTAAAGTTATCGTAGATAGAGTTGGAGAGGATGCGGTTGCCCGTAGCTTTGTTGGGATCAGTAATCGCAAACTGGACCTCGACGCCGCTTTTCGTGTTGTTGATGTCGGTGCCGTTGTAACCGTTGCCTGAGATGATGTTGCCCGCTCCGACCGTGGTACCGCCGATGATGTTGTCGTGCGCGCCGGTTCGGATGACCACGCCGTTAAGGCCGTTGCCAAGCTCGATACCGTTGTTGGGATTGCCGTCCGGGTCGGTGACCTTGCCTGTGACGTCAGTGCCTATGTAGTTGCCCCGTACCATGTTGCCCTCGGATTCGGCCTCAGAGATGAGGACACCCCACGTGCCGTTACCGGAGATTATGTTGCGCTCCGCGGCGGTCGTCCCCCCGATGGTGTTGTTCTGCGTGTTGCTAAGGACCATACCCTGTGTATTGCCCAGCCTGGCGTCTCCCGCGGCGTTGGTGCCAACGTAATTGCCCTGAATCATGTTTTCCTTGCCACCACTGATGGAGATTCCTGCTCCGTTGTTAGAGATTATGTTGCGCGCCGCGGCTGACGTTCCCCCGATGGTATTCTGCAGCGCGTTGGTGAGGGCCACGCCGATGTTGTTGCTCAGGTTGGCGCCCGAGGCATCGGTGCCGATAAAGTTACCCCGCACCGTGTTGCCCGTGGCATTCTCGCCCAGGAAGATGCCATTATCCCAATCGCTGATTATGAGCCCCTTTACCGTGCAATTGTTAGCCTCGATCTTGAGCCCGTTACCTGCTTCGGCCCCGTCAAGCTTTATCTTCAGGTCTGCATCGTCGCCTACCGCGAGGGTGTTCGCCGTAGCATCGTCGGAGGTGTCGCCAGGAGTGCCATCCCCTTGCGTGTAGCCGTTGATGATCACCTGGTCGGTGATGATCGGCAGCCCCGACGGGCTGATCGTGCACACCCCGTCGACGCAACCGGGGCCGGAAACGTTGAAGTCGATTGTGTCGGCGCCTGTTGTGAAGTTGGCCTGCTGGATGGCTGCCTTCAAGGTGCACTGATCTCCGCTGGTACCCGCGTCCGAGTCGCAAACATTGTCCGTAGTGTCTGCGTCGCCGGTATCGCCTGTGGAGTTGACGGTAAATTGGGTAGAAGCATGTGCCAGCTTTGCACTCGCGGCAGCCACCAGCGAAATGGCCATGAGTATC
>DASSJP010000301.1:0-3177 GCA_035691165.1 Rubrobacter sp. | reverse complement strand
CCGTAAGCGCAAGAAGGCTCCGTCCAAGAGGTTCCGCGACGCGTATGGACACACCCCGCTCTCGCTTGTGGAAGAGATTCCTTGGCGGTGTCAACGGTTGGTGATCGGCACCGGTGCTCACGGCTCTCTGCCGGTGATGCGGGAGGTCGAGGAGGAGGCTCGCCGACGGAACATCGACCTTCTGATCGCGCCCACGGCCGACGCGATCGAGACCCTGAACGAGAGCACGAAGAGCACCAACGCGGTCCTCCACGTGACGTGCTGAGTCCCCATAGCCTGAGGATCGGACAGCCAGGCTGATCGGTTTCATCCTCGAGAGCGGTTCGTCGCTCCTCAGGGCGTCAGCTCGTGCGTCGCCTCGATGTTCCCGTTGACGTCGACGGCCCGGAATCGGATGTTGCTTCCGGCGGCGAGGAAAAACGGCCCCGCGTACCGCTGCCAGGGACCGAGATCGAGCCGGTATTCGATGCCGGCGACGGCGACGTCGTCCGCGGCGGCCAGGATCACCCACGTGCCGCCCTCGACCGGAGCCGTCGTGGCCGTGGAGGTAGGGTCGCCGGATCGGCGGCAAGGATGCGCGCGTAGTGGCTTTGCACAGAGGTCCGCGTGCCCGTCGACCAGGAGTTCCCAGGTGCGTCGGTGAACGGCACCCCGCCGGTGTTGAACGCCCGGGTGATCGAATCGCCGAGCGAGGCCATGGCGTTCGGATACCCGGTCAGGGTCGGTGGCGGCCCTGCGAAGAGGCCACCGAGGACAACGAGGCCGGCCGCGACGCACCTCAGGGACCGTCGCGTCACCCCTCAGGCACCTCCCGAAGGCGCGCGCTCACGGGGCCGCATCGCCGCCAGATCTGCCCGCTCTTCGGGTGCGATCGCCTTCCACGAGCGCGAGATCGTTCCCCGCATCCTTCCTTTCTATTCCCTCCCGCCGACATTGGTATCTTCCGCCAACGACCAGGTTGGTCGGGTCGGTCCAAGCGCGTCGGCACCTCCGGTGAGCAAGATTGAGCAGGATGCCTTCGGATCAGGGCGACCAACCTTGGGTTCGACCGTCGACCATTTGTAACCTCACCCACCTATGGATGCCCTGCTCGCCATCCGCAACAGCGACATCTCGCCGTCGACCATGCTCCCTTCGCGCCAACACGGTCCGTGCGCGATGCTCCCGCTCGAGGTACAAGCATCCCGCTGATGCGCTCTCGAGTTGCGGAATACTGGAGTCGTGGGCGAACCAGCATCGAGGGACAAGTGGGCGGAGTGGGTGCTCGCGCGAGGCCACGCCGACGATGCCGAGCAGAAACGAAGGAAGCTCGAGTTCCTCGGACCGATCCGCGACCGCGTGCTGGAGCATGCCCGAATCCGGCCCGGGGAGGTGGTCCTCGACGTCGGCGCGGGCGACGGGCTGATCGCCTTTGGTGCGCTGCCGCTCGTCGAGGAGTCGGGCCGCGTCGTCTTCTGCGATGTCTCGCAAGACCTCCTCGATCACTGCCGAAACGCCGCGAAGGAACTGGGAGTGGCGGAGCGGGCCGAGTTCGTGAGAGCAGCCGCCGAGGATCTGTCGCCCATCCCCGACAGGTCCGTCGACGTGGTGACGACGCGCTCGGTGCTCATCTTCGTCCAGCAGAAGGACGCCGCGTTCCGCGAGTTCCACCGAGTGCTCCGTCCTGGTGGGCGCGTGTCGATCTTCGAGCCGATCAACAACTACTTCCCCCATGACACGGACTACTTCTCGGGGTTCGACGCGCATGCGGTCCGGGACCTCGTGGAGAAGATCTGGGTGTCGGAGGGCTGGGACGCCGCGAACCATCCGAAGGACCCGATGATGAACTTCAACGAGCGAGACCTGCTGCGTCACGCCGAGGCGGCGGGCTTTGCCGAGGTGCACGTCGAACTCGTCATCGACGTCGAGCCGGGAACGTGGGTCGAGGACTGGGACCGGTTGCTGGGGACCTCCCCGAACCCGAACGCCCGCACCACAGCAGAGGCGATCGCTGCGGCGCTCACGCGCGAGGAGGCCGAGCGGTTCGAGGCCCATCTCCGACCCCTGGTGGACGTCGGTCGGGGACTGATGCGGTCCGCGTTCGCCTACCTCTGGGCGGTCAAGTCGACCGGCGACACGGGTCGGGGCTCATGAGCGATCCCGTCGTGGCCCAGGACCCTTGCCGAGGGGTCGCGGGTTCGAATCCCGTCGTCCCGCAGGAGGGCCCGTTTCGGGGCCCTCGTTTCACGCCCGGGTAAACTGAGCGTTCGCACCTGCAACTCGGGTGGTCCGGCGGGGTGGCCGAGTGGTTAGGCAAGGGTCTGCAAAACCCTCTACACCGGTTCAATTCCGGTCCCCGCCTCGGCCCGGCGGTACCATGCCGGACTTCGGGCGCTTAGCTCAGGGGTAGAGCGCTTCCTTGACGCGGAAGAGGCCAGAGGTTCAAATCCTCTAGCGCCCACCACCAGCAAAGGCCCTGGTCACAGGGCCTTTCTTCTTCGTCAGGCCCATGTGATCGATGGCTCAGATGCTCAAGAGTTGACGAAAAGTTGACGCGACACGCTGGCGATGTCTGTGCCGGCCGTCCAGCCGGAGGTCGGGGGATGTCACAGGTGAGGGGAACGCTCCGACCCCATGCCGGAGGAACCGCAAACGTAGGGGGAAGGCATCCGGTGTGCGACGACTGGCAACCCATCCGAAGGGGCGGGCTACCTCCAGGTCCCCGCGAAGACCCTGTGTCCGGTCCTCCTCGCAGTCGATCAGGAGTAAGGCGAAGGCGCGGCTCTCTGGGTAGCCCCAGATCTCGCCGATACCGGTCGGCCCCTCGAATTCGGGAGCATGAGGACGTAGGGCAGCCTCGGCTTGGGGAGCTGGCCCTAGGGCGTCTGGACGGACCTGGAACCGTCGTCCGAGTTCATCTGGCCGCACCCGTCAGTGTCATGACGCGGCTGACAACACGCGCGTTTGCAGGTGAACGGTGCACAGAGTCATACTCGATTCGGTCGAGGGGACTGCATCGTGGCGATGGCACTGACAAGGGATGAACGACTAGTTCTGCGGTATCTCGCCTCAGGCAGAAGCATTGAGGAGATCGCTGCCACCCTCAATTGGCCTGTCCAGGCGGTGAGGTGGACCGTCCAGCACCCGCTCATCACGTGGGTGCTGGACGAACTCGAAGCAAGTACCACCCCGGACTCC
>DASSJP010000300.1:0-8601 GCA_035691165.1 Rubrobacter sp. | reverse complement strand
CGAAACTTCGGCGCTCGAAGAGATCTGGCCAGCTGGGCAGCCCCCGAACTGGCAGATGCTCTCCGAAAACTACCGTCTGCAGTTCGAGCGCATGCAGCGGTACGTGCGATGGGACGGAGATCGCCTGGCATACGTCAGGCGTAGTCAGAGGTATCAGGCGGAGCTCCTCAAACACGCGACTGAGCTGTTCAGGAGGCGCAAGTACAGGCCGACCGGTGGAGCCTTCGCTTTCATGCTCAACGACCCTGCGCCTGCTGTTTCATGGTCCGTGGTGGACTGGAAGCACAGGCCCAAAGCGGCCTACGAGGTTCTCGCGGCGGCGATGCGTCCGGTAATCGTGTGTTCGGAATACCCGGATGAGAGCTATGCAGCCGGTACGAAGCTCTCGTTTCCCTTGTTCATCGTCAACGATCTTGCTCGCGATCTGGGCCCGTTGGAATGGGACTGGGATCTCTATCTCGATGGAGCCAGCGTGGCCCGTGGTTCGGGGGAGACGGAGGTCCCCGCCGATTCCGTCACGCGCGTCGGAGAGACGAGAGCAAGGCTACCCGGGGTAGGAAGGGCTACTCTCGTTCTGAGGCTTTCGGGTGAGGGCGTGGACGAGTCCAACACCTACGAGTTCGATGTCACGGACGGTCGAGGGAGATAAGGTCCGGCACGGTAACGAAGCTGTAGCCTTCCTCCCTCAACGATTCGATGATCCGCGGTACTGCTGCTATCGTCCTGGAGCGGTCGGCTTCGGGGAAGGTGGTTGTGTCCTGGCCGTCGTGCAGCAGGCTAATGCCGCCCGGGGAAGAGCCGCGCAGGATGCGGTGGCGTATGGTGTCAGCGGGCGGACGATTCCAGTCCCAGGCCATCACGGACCAGCCGACACATCTCAGTCCAAGGTCCTGGGCCGTCGAGATCACCTGCGGTCCATACCAGCCGTGAGGCGTCCGAAACAGGTTGGGGATGCGCCCCGTGGCGTCCTGTATCTCCACCTGGGCTCGTTGTAGCTCTTCGCGAATCTTGCGGGTTCCATGCCACGTGAGATACGGGTGGGTGAAGGTGTGGTTGCCGATGGCGTGCTCTGAGGATACTTCCGCGGCGAGCTCAGGTTCTCGGCGGACGTTCTCTCCAGGAAGGAAGAATGTCGCCCGTACTCTCTCTTGGTCGAGAACTTCGAGCAGTTGCTCCGTGAAAGGGTGGCAGGGACCGTCGTCGAAGGTCAGCGCCATCACGCGCCGCGGGGTCCTCGCGTGCCAGAAGACCGGGCCGTAGAGGCGGGAGCGGGGTGAGAGCCACTGGTGCACCATCAGGCCCGCCGCTCCGAGGCCGATCCCGGCGGCAGACAATGATTGCGCGGAGGATATGGGCCGGCCTGCGACGGTACGGACGCCTGTGAAGGCCGTTCCACAGGCCGCCAACCCGGCAACGGCGTGCCAGGCTCTCATGCCAGGCCGTCGAGGACGAGGCGGGCCGCGGATCTCGCCGAGTGTGGCCTGTGGGCGGCGCACGCAGCGTCCCCGAGCCTCTGCCTGTGTCTCTGGCTGGTAAGGATCTTGAGTGTCTCTCCCAGTACCTGACGCGTGCTGGTCACCATGACACCGGCGTTGTAGCGGACTATCGCCGCGGCGTTGTCCTCTTCGTTGCCTGGAATGGGATGGTAGAGGACCTGGGGGAGACCGCGGGCAAGCGCCTCCGTACAGGTCATGCCGCCCGGCTTGGTGACGAGTACCGTCGCCGCCGCCATCAGGTCGCGTACCCTATCCGTGAACGAGAGGATCGTCGCCTTGTGGTCGTGCCTTCCAGCGAGACGCTGCAAGCGACTGCGGACAAGCTCGTTCGAACCGCAGAGCACGGCAAGGTGCATGGCCGTGCTCACCCCGAGGAGCTTCTGGACCGTCCGCTCCAGCATTCCGCTGCCCAATCCTCCCCCCATCACGAGGACTACCGGGAGGTCGTCTTCTACATCGTCCAGTCGGAGACCGAGGATCTCCGCGCGGGCTCCACGAACGTCGGCGGGCTCTTCGAAGGCCGGCTCTATGGGGATGCCCGTCGGATGGATCAGGTTCTCAGGGACTCCGAAGTCTGCCACCAAGTTGGCCGCCGCTTCGTCGGCTACGATATAAACGTCGAGGTTGGGAGGTATCCCGATCGGGTGTGGCACGTAGTCCGTGAGCACCACAGCCGCGAACGCCTCCGGATTGAGCTCCTTGTAGCGGCCCAGAACTCCCGCGCCGTAGAAGTGGGTGGCGACCAGCGCCCTCGCACCGCTGCTGCCAACGAGCCGCTCCAGGGCCCTTACGCCGGACCTCTCCACGTAACGCTTGTAACGCGGCGCGTAACCACTTCCTGAGGCGCGGTAGAGTCTGCCGTAGGCGGCGGGCCAGAGCTTCAATGCCTCCAGGTAAGCGCTGCGAAGTAATTGCTCGATCATCGGTGAGACCTCCCGAGGGAAGTCCACCGTCGAGGTCCTCAGGCCCGAATCGAGTAGCTTCATTCCCAGCGTCAGGGCCTCGCTTGCACGCATGTGCCCGCTGCCGATAGTGCTCGAAAGAACGAGGATGTCGGCTCTTGAGTCGGAATCGGACACGAAAAAAGTATACCGAAGCCGGCTGCTTCAGGTTTTCGGTGACGGCCGAGTCCAGCGAGACTAGATCCGGCCACGATCGGGCATCTTGGAGAATCTACTGGTTTAAGTGTATGGTAACGGGGTCATCTTCAGGACTTGTGATCAGAGATTCAGGAGGAATCGTGGCTAATAACGACCTGGATAAGGATTTCCTGGATACCCAGAAGCAGCGTCTCATCGACCTCAAGGGCGAACTCGAAAGGCTGCGCGACGGTCTGGAAGAGGACCAGAGGCTTAGGGGTGATCAGGAAGAGGACCTCACCGAGCACGACGCAGGTGATTTGAGCCAGTCCGTCTTCGACCGCGAGATGGACGCCACGGTCGAGGGACAGGTCGAGCGCCGACTCCATGACGTCGAGCGGGCGCTCGAGAAGATCGAGGAGGGAACCTACGGTATCTGCGACGACACGGGGGAGGAGATCCCGAAGGGCAGGCTCGAGGCCGTGCCCGAGGCGATCCGTACCGTCGAGGCGCAACAGCACTTCGAGCGGGAGCGGCGCCCGCCGGCATAGTGCCGCCGGGCGGTATAATCCGTCTATGGATCATCGTTCGTCAGGCGACGAGACAAGAGAGCCCATTTTCCGCAGCGACCTCGAAGGCCCAAGGCCCGAGCCCTACTATGAACCCCTGAATCCGGAAGGCGGTCCGTGGAGCGTTATCAAACGCCTGCTGGCCCCGCTGGCCGCAGTCGGACTGCTGCTCGCGAAGTTCAAGGGGCTCGCGTTGCTACTCCTCAAGGTCAAGTTCCTCGGCACGGCGCTGACCATGCTTGTGAGCATCGGGGCTTACGCTTTGCTCTTCCCCGTGTGGTTCGCGGTTGGGATTGTGGTCCTGATCTGGGTGCACGAGATGGGACACGTCCTGCAACTCAGGCGCGAGGGCATCCCTGCTTCCGCCCCGATGTTCATCCCGTTTCTCGGGGCTTTCGTGGCGATGAAGCAGATGCCGAAGGACGCACTGGCCGAGGCGAGGGTCGGGCTGGCCGGTCCTGTGCTCGGTACACTCGGTGGCCTCGCGACCCTCGGGCTTTATTCCGCTACTCAAGAGCCACTGTTTCTTGGACTCGCTTACTTCAACTTCATCATCAACCTGTTCAACCTTGCGCCGATGCTTCCGCTCGACGGTGGCAGGGCGGTAGGTGCGATGTCACCCGTGTTCCAGTTGCTCGGCCTCGTTTTCATGGTGGCGCTGTTCTTCGTGGCCCCTATCATGGCGTTTATCGCCCTGATCGGGGTGCCAGAACTCTGGCACCGCTGGAAGACCCGCAATACGCCCGAAGGTAGGGCATACTACAACCTTCCAGTGCGCAAGCGCCTGGCTGTCGGTGCCGTCTACCTGGTTTTGATCCTGATCCTCGGCCTGCTGACGGGGGCGACGTTCGTTCCAGACCCTGCGGCTCTGCGGTAGCTTGCGCACGATCCTCTACACTGGGAAAGGCGGCGTCGGCAAGACGAGCGTGGCCGCGGCCACCGCCCTGAAGGCGGCGCGAGATGGGAAGAAGGTGCTCGTGATGAGCACGGACCCGGCGCACTCACTCGCTGACGCTTTCGACACGGAGATCGGGCCCGACCCGAAGCAGATGGCCACGGGGGTATGGGCGCAGGAGATGGATCACACCGCCATGATGGAGGAGAGCTGGTCCGAGATCCAACGCTACATGACCACCCTGTACGAGTGGCAGGGCGCGGACGCCCTGACCGCCGAGGAACTGGCGATGCTGCCTGGGATGGACGAGCTCTTCGGGCTCCTGATGGTCAGGCGCCACAACAATGAGAGTCGCTACGACGCCCTGATCCTCGACGCCGCGCCGACCGGTGAGACGTTGAAGCTCCTGAGCCTCCCTGACCACATGAGCTGGTACGTGGAGAAGATCTTCCCCATACAGCGCCGCGCAGCGAAGCTCGTTCGTCCTTTCGCGAGCCGGGCGAAATCCCTGCCTCCGCTACCGGAGGACAGCGTCTTCGCGGCGGGACAGAGGTTCTACGAGGCTATAGCGAGCGTCGAGGAGATCCTGACCAACCGCGAGAGCGCCTCCGTGCGCCTGGTCCTGAACGCCGAGAAGATGGTCATAGCTGAGGCGCGCCGCGCATACACGTACCTTAACCTCTACGATTACGGCGTTGACGCCGTGGTGGTGAACCGGCTTTTGCCCGATTCCGTCAGCGATCCTTACTTCTCCCGCTGGCGCGAGGCACAGGCGCGGCACATGGAAACCATCGAAGAGTCGTTCTCCCCCATCCCGATCCTGACCGCCAGGCTCTTCGACCGCGAGATGTTCGGGCTGGAGGCGCTTCAGGCCCTGGCCGACGACGTCTTCGAGGACGCTGAACCTCTGGAAGTATTGTTCAGAGGCGCCACGCACGACATAGTGAGGGACGGCGGCGGCTACGACATCGTCTTCCACCTCCCGCACGTGGAGAAGCGGAGCGTGGACCTCTCCAAGAAGGGGGCTGAGTTACTGGTAAAGGTGGGAAAGTACAGGCGCAACATCCTGCTTCCCGACGCCCTCGCCCGTCTATCGGCGGCCGGGGCGAGCTTTGAGGGGGATCTGCTGAAGGTGAGGTTGAATGATGGCTGAGGAAAAGAAACGCAGAGGCTCTCTACTCGGCGTGGTCGCCTACGTTCTCGTACCCGGCGAGCGGCGCGTGAAGGCCGCGGGCCACTTCCGGAAGGCGGGCTTCGAGCTGTTCAAGGGCGTCGGGACGCTCTTGAGACCGGATACCCCGCCTGAGTCCTCCGGCGCCGAGCGCCGGGAACACATTGAGATTGAGTAAAGGAAGCTGCGTCGTGGGCAAACAGGGCAGTCCTCAGGAGGTAGCGATGAGAGGACGAGTGGTGCAGAAGGTGAGCGAGTTCGCGAGGAGGGAGGCGACCCTGGTCATCCCTGCGGCGAAGCGGGCCGCGAGCCACGGCGCCCAGGCGTTCTTCAAGAAATTCTCCGAAGAGTACGCGAAAGAGCGCAAGAAACTGTAGACGTGCCTCAGATTGCAGCCTGGTTTGGCGCACAGGGTCGCCGGTAGTAAGATATCCCTTACAAATTCTAGTAGATACCCATGGGAGATTATATGGCGGAGAACGGACAGTTAACAGGGACCTTCAGGGTCAAAAGCGGGATGGCCCAGATGCTCAAGGGCGGGGTCATCATGGACGTCGTTGACGCCGAGCAGGCCAGGATCGCCGAGGAGGCAGGCGCTGTCGCTGTGATGGCGCTGGAGCGTGTGCCCGCGGACATCCGGGCCGACGGCGGCGTGGCACGGATGAGCGATCCGGAGAAGATCGTCGAGATCCAGGAAGCCGTCTCTATCCCCGTGATGGCGAAGGCGCGCATCGGGCATTTCGTGGAGGCCCAGATCCTCGAAGCCCTCGAAGTTGACTACATTGATGAATCCGAGGTCCTGACCCCTGCTGACGAGAAGCACCACATTGACAAGGCCGTCTTCGGGGTGCCCTTCGTGTGCGGCGCGACGAACCTGGGCGAAGCGCTCCGGCGCATCGGCGAGGGTGCGGCCATGATCCGGTCGAAGGGGGAGGCTGGAACGGGCAATGTGGTCGAGGCCGTGCGCCACATGCGCGCCATAGTCGGCGGCATCCGCCGACTGGGCGCCCTTGAACACGAGGAGTTGATGACGGAGGCGAAGAACCTCGGGGCGCCGTACGAGCTGGTGCGCTGGGTAGCTGAGAACGGTCGGCTCCCGGTTGTTCTGTTCACCGCAGGCGGCATAGCGACTCCTGCCGACGCCGCACTTATGATGCAGCTCGGGGCTGACGGGGTGTTCGTCGGGAGCGGTATCTTCAAGAGCGGGGACCCCGCCCTGCGCGCGCGGGCCATCGTGAAGGCGACAACCCACTTCAAGGACGCCAAGGTAATCGCTGAGGCAAGCAGGGGGCTCGGCGAGGCGATGGTCGGCAAGGAGATGGGAGATCTCGCGGAAGGAGAGCGGCTCGCGTCCCGTGGCTGGTAACGGCGAGACGAACGGAGTGGCACGCAGGGAAGACGGCCCGAAGAGGGTCGGCGTACTCGCCTTGCAAGGAGACTTCCGCGAGCACGCGGAGATACTGAAAACGTTGGGAGTTGAGCCGGTCGAGGTGCGGGCCGTTGAGGACCTCGAAGGCCTGGCCGGGATCATCGTCCCAGGCGGAGAGTCAACGACGATCGGGAAGATGATGGTCTCCTCGGGCCTCCTCGACGGTATCAGAAGCTACTACTACAAGGGCGGACCCGTCTGGGGGACGTGCGCGGGGATGGTCCTCGCGGCGTCAGCGACAACAGGGCCACGCCAGCCCTTGCTCGGCCTGATGAACGCCCTCGTCGAGCGCAACGGGTTCGGGCGGCAGGTCCATTCCTTCGAGACGGAGCTTGAAGTCGAGGGCTTCGATGAGCCGTTCACAGGGGTCTTTATCCGGGCGCCGTTCTTCGAGGACGTGGGACCTGGTGTGGAGGTTCTGTCAAAGATCGGAGACAGGGTCGTTGCGGCCAGAGGGGAGAACATCCTGGTTACGGCGTTCCATCCCGAGCTAACGGACGACGTCAGGTTTCACGAGTACTTTTTGCGGGAGGTTTGTTCTATATGAGCGGTCATAGCAAGTGGTCGACGATCAAGCGCAAGAAGGGCGCCGCCGACGCGAAGCGCGGGGCGCTGTTCGGGAAGTTGTCCAAGGCGATCACGGTCGCGGCGCGAGAGGGCGGCGGAGACGTGGAGATGAACCCAGCGCTTGGCCTGGCTGTACACAAGGCGAAGGCCGGCAACATGCCCAACGACAACATCCAGCGCGCCATCGACAAGGGCACCGGCGCAGGCTCCGACGCGGAGACATACGAGCGGATCACCTACGAGGGCTACGCCCCTGGCGGGGTGGCCGTCCTCGTGGACGTCCTGACGGACAACCGGAACAGGGCAGCCTCCGACGTGCGCTACATCTTCTCCAAGAACGGCGGCAAGCTAGGCACGAGCGGCTCGGTAGCCTACCTCTTTGAACGCAAGGGCATCATCCTGGTCCCGAAGGACTCCACGGACGAGGACGAGTTGATGGAGATAGCCCTCGAAGCCGGGGCCGAAGACGTCGAGGAGCACGAGAACGACTACAGGGTCGTCACGACTCCGGACGAGTTCACCGCCGTCCGCGACGCCCTGGGCGAGGCTGGCATCGCGTACGAGAACGCGGAGATCACCATGGAGCCCCAGAACAGCATCGACCTCGACGCGGGGACAGCGAGGCAGACGCTGCGCCTCATAGACGCCCTCGAAGAGAACGACGACGTGCAGGAAGTCTACGCGAACTTCGATATCTCAGATGAGGTCATGGCGGTTACAATCGACGAAGAAGTAAAGTAACCTCTCAGCACTCAGCCAGGCCCGTCTCCCTGTTCCACAGAGAGGCGGGCTCTCGCATGATCACCAGAACGATATTTATATCCATAATACCCCGAACTGCTCTATGGTCTTAGGAGGCTTAGGGTGTCCGGGGGCTAGATCATATGCTTGAGGATCATGTCGTGCGCGATTTGAGCCTTGTCCGCGCCGCGAAACTGGAACGTATGGGCACCCGCGGTGGTAGTAACTACGATAGTGCTGCTGCTGAAGAACCCTCGTCCCGTGAAGAAACCAACCGCGTCTTCTGCCGCGACGGTGTGGATACGACTGAATGGCATGGACACCACGGCCTTCATGTTCTTGACCCAGGCGTTGTCCTGGAAGATCACACGCTTCGAGGTGATGCCCATGAACCCGCTACCCCCACCCTTCGAATCGAAGACCGCTTCGATCTCTTCTCCAGGCAGTAGTCCTGCCCGGATCTTCTCTAGCTGGTCCGGCCTGTCGAATTTTACGTGAGCGGACGAGGGCTTGGTCTTGGGAGCTTCCACTGTCTCATGCGGCGCGACCGCGGGCTTGCTCGCGGGAAGCGGAGCTGGCAGCGGGCCGTGCGATTGTTCTTGCTTTATCACTCGGGTTATCTCCTGGTCCGGAGCTCGTTTCGGTAGATTGTTA
>DASSJP010000299.1:0-7674 GCA_035691165.1 Rubrobacter sp. | reverse complement strand
TGTTCTTCTTGCTGCCCATCCTGGCACTGATTCCGCTGGTTCACGGCTGCTACGCGGCCTACCAGGTCAGCCAGGGGATAGAGTACCGCTACCCGTACATCGCGGACAGGATAGAAGGGCCACGAAGCGTCGTCTGAGGGCCGACTGTAGCATTCTACGCGGAGCACGGCCGAAGGGCATGGCGACATGCCGCGGCCTTGCTGTAGACTGCCTGAGAAGACATGGGTGCGCAGACTCTCGGTAAAAATCAAGCTTCCCGACGGGTTCGAAGCGAGATGAGGAACAAGATCATCCTCCTGGTCGAGGACAACCCCGACGACGAGTTGCTCACCCTGCGGGCGCTCAAGAAGAATGGTGTCTTGAGCGAGGTGGTGGTCGCCCACGACGGGGTCGAGGCCCTCGATTACCTGTTCGCGAGCGGCGTCCATTCGGGAAGGGACGCCGACGTCATGCCGCAGTTGATCCTGCTCGACCTCAAGCTGCCTAAAGTGAACGGGTTCGAGGTCCTCAAGCGCCTGCGGTCCGACGAACGGACGCGGCTGTTGCCCGTGGTTATCCTGACCTCATCCAAGGAGCAGCAGGACATGCTCGACGGCTACGGCCTTGGTGCCAACTCCTACGTCCGCAAGCCGGTCAATTTCGAGCAGTTCGTCAGGGTCGTCGAGCAACTCAAGCTCTACTGGCTGGTACTGAACGAGGCCCCGCCCGGAGGCGTGTAGCCTTGACCAAGCCCGGGCTCGCGGCGCTGGAGCGGGGCAGACGCCTGGCGAGGGAGCAACTGGGACGTACGGCCGTCGCCTACGCTGTGCTCGCCGTAGCGCTGCTCCTGACGGGCCTGGCCTACGTCTACGTCAGGCACAACGTCGAGGAGCGGGAGAGCGCGCAGTTCGAGGAGACTGCCCAGGCCACCAAACGGGCCGTGGACAGGCGCATGGACACTTATATAGACACGACGCTCGACGGGAGAGGGCTGTTCGCCGCGAGCCACAACGTCACGCGCGTAGAGTGGAGCAGCTACGTCGCCGGCAGCGAACTGGAGCGACGTTATCCAGGCATACAGGCGATCGCCTACGCGGAGCGCGTGCCCCTGGGGAAGAAGAAGTCCTACGTGAAGCGCGTCAGGAAGGAAGGCCTATCCTCTTTCGAGCTACGGCCCTCCGGGGAACGCTACGAGTACTTCCCGCTCACTTACGTCGCGCCTCCAGATAGGGCGAACATGCCGCTTCTGGGCTACGACGTCTACTCGGACAGGGTAAGCCGCGACGCCATGGAGCAGGCGCGGGACACGGGGCTGCCGAGGGCGTCGGGCAAAGTTGACCTCGGGAAAGCGGGGATCTCGCGTCAGTCTGGCTTCCTCGTCTACACGCCCGTCTACCGTCACGGCGCTCCGCAAGCGACTCCCGACGAGCGTCGCGTCGCCCTGCAAGGTTTCATCGTCAGCGTCTTCCGCACGGACAAACTCTTCGGGGGCATCTTCGGTACCCAGTCTGGACCACAGATGGACTTCGAGATCTTCGACGGGGCCGAGTTCACGGGAGAGCGGCTGCTTTACGACGATGACGGGGTTCTACAGGCCGGAGATTCCTCCCACCAGCCACGCTTCGAGGAAACGACCACGCTCGAGGTGGCTGGCCGGATCTGGAGCCTCTACTTCAGCACGCCGCCTGGTTTCGAGCCGGGCTGGCGGAGCAACCTGCCGCTTTTCGTGCTGCTCAGCGGGCTGGCGATCAGCCTGATGCTCTTCGGCATAACATGGGTGCTCTCCAACAACCGCGTACACGCCGAGCGCGTGGGCCTGGAGCTGGAAGCCGCCAACGAAGATCTGGAGAACGCCAACAGGGACCTCGAGGAGACGAACAGGGAGCTGGAAGGGGCAAACAGGGAGCTGGAAGCGTTCTCCTACTCGGTCTCGCACGACCTGAGGGCGCCCCTGAGGAGCATCGAGGGTTTCTCCCAGATACTCCTCGAGGACTACGCCACGCACCTCGACGAGGAGGGGCGCGGCTACCTCGGCAGGGTAAGGGCCGCGAGCAGACGCATGGCACTGCTGATAGACGACCTCCTCGACCTTTCACGGGTAACGCGCACGGAGATGCGTCGCCAGACCGTCAACCTCAGCGCCCTGGCCCGCGACATCGCCGAGGAGCTGAGGAAATCCGAGCCCGATCGTGAGGTGCAGTTCGAGATCGAAGACGGCCTCGTCGCCAACGGGGACGCCCGTCTCCTGCGGGTCGCACTGTGGAACCTGATGGAGAACGCCTGGAAGTTTACGCAGAAGGAGCCGGACCCGAAGATAGAGTTCTGCAGCACCGTGCGTGAGGGGCGGCGCGTCTACGGCGTCACTGACAACGGTGCAGGCTTCGACGCGAGATACTCGGACAAGCTCTACGGCGCCTTCCAGAGGCTGCATCCTCCAGAGGAGTTCGAGGGGACTGGGATAGGGCTGGCGACCGTGGCCAGGATCGTGCACCGCCACGGCGGTGAGGTGTGGGCCAGAGGAAGGGTCGGGGAGGGCGCGGCCTTCTTCTTCACGCTGAGATGAGTGCCGCGAACGACCAGCGACGTACTTTGAGCCGGCTTGACTTCCTGAGGCTTGGCGGGCTCGCAGGGACGGCGCTCATGGGAATTCCAGGGTGCGGCGGCGGGCCGAACAGGGGTCCTGTCGAGATCGTCTTCTCGCACGGGGAAGTGCCCGAGGTTCTGAGCGGCCAGATCACACGTTTCAACCACGGGCACAGGGGTGAGATCGAGGTAAAGCTGCGCCTTGCGCCCGCCGACACGGGGCAGTACTTCGAGAAGCTAAGGACCGAGTTCCAGGCTGGCGAGGCCGACGTTGACGTCATCAGCGGCGACGTCATCTGGCCGGCCCAGTTCGCCGCATCGGGTTGGATCTCAGACCTGTCCAGCCGGTTCGGCGAGGATCTACGCGGGGACCACCTCCCCGCCGCCATTAACTCCAACACTTTCGAAGGCGCCGTGTACGGCGTCCCCTGGTTCACGGACGCGGGGATGCTCTATTATCGCAAGGACCTCCTCGAAAAGGCCGGTTTCTCCGATCCACCCGAGACCTGGGAGGAGCTCGAAGAGCAGGCAAAGAAGGTCATGAGCGACTCTGGGACCACGTACGGGTTCGTCTTCCAGGGGGCTGAGTACGAGGGCGGCGTCGTGAACGGCCTGGAGTTCATCTGGAACTCGGGCGGCGACGTCCTGGCTCCAGGTAACCTGGAGAAGGTTACGGTGGATGCCCAGAAGGCCGTGGAAGGACTCGAAACGGCGCGCGACACGGTGACGAGCGGGGTCGCGCCTGAGGCCGTCCCGAGCTACAAAGAGTACGAATCCTACACGGTCTTCTTGAACGGCGACGCGGTCTTCATGCGCAACTGGCCGAACGTCTACGCGCGTGCGGCGGACCCTTCGCTCTCGAAAATAGAGCAGCAGCAGATCGGGGTCGCGCCGCTCCCCGTGGCCAGCGCCGGGGACAAAGCCTACAGCGGTCTCGGCGGGTGGAACCTCATGGTCAACGCCGCGAGCCAGGACAAGCTTGAGGCCGCCTGGGCGTTTATCCGGTATCTGAGCGCTCCCGAGCAGCAGAAAGAAAGGGCGATCCAGGGCGGCTACCTGCCCACGCTCAAAGATTGCTACGCGGACCACGAGATCCTCTCGAAGGTGCCCGTCATCACCCTTGGCAGGGAGGCGATAAAGAACGTCCGCGCGCGACCGGCCACGCCTTTCTACCAGGATATGTCGCTGGCGATGGCAGAGCGGTTCCACGCCTCCCTAGCCGGAACGGTCACCCCGGAGACAGCCGCACGGACCCTTAGCGAGAGGCTCGAAGAGATACTGGACAGCGCGGAGTCGCTCTGAAGGGGCTAGCAAGTTAGCGAAACGTCAAGAAGGCCGGACCCCTGAGGAGTCCGGCCTTCTCAGGGGTCCCGTACCCTGTCGGGCAGGCTTCCCTTATTCGGTGCTCTGCGGGGCCTCCGGCTCGTTGATGGTCTCGCAGCTGGTGAGGCGAATGAAGTCCTGGAAGTTCGTGTTTTCTGCGTCCAGGTCCTCCTGGTCGACGAAGACTACGTCGGTTCCGAGCCCGCAGCTGATCGAGTCGAGTTGCCCGTCGTCTGCTATGACCGTATCGTTGCCGGGTCCCGCGTTTATGGTGTCACCTCCAGGTCCGCCGTTTATGGTGTCGTTGCCTTCCCCGCCCCTCAGGACGTCGTTGCCCTTCGCGCCGGAAATGGTGTCCTTACCAAAATCGCCGCGCATGTTGTCCTTGCTTCCCAGACCATTCATCGTGTCCGAGCCTCTCGAGCCCCTCATGGTGTCGGACTTCGCGGTACCGTTGCAGACGTTCCCGCTCTCGCAGTTGATGGCCTGTACCGCGAAGGCGACCCCGCTGCTCAAGAGGAGCATCGTACCCGCTACCGCCAGCATAATCGCTATCTTTTTCCTTATCGTCGTCCTCATCTTGCTCTCCTTTCTTGCTTTCTCTTTCCCGCCCGCCGGGCTCTTTCCCGGCGGGCTCCCGCATTTCTCAGGGGATTGCCGCTCCCCTCGGGCCCCCTACTGCAGCTCGCAACTCACGGTCTTGTCCCCTGCGTCTTTCTTGCACTGATCCTTCCCGGCTCCACCGTCGGCGGCGTCGCCCGAGGAGCCGTCCCTGAGTTCGATGAAGTCGACTCCGCCACGGGCCATGATGACGTCGCGGCCCGTGTCGCCCGTGATGTAGTCATCGCCGAGACCGGCGTCCATTGCGTCGGTCTGGCCTCCACCGCGCATCACGTCGTTGCCGCCCTCACCCCACATCCTGTCGAGGCCCGTGTCGCCGACCAGGAGGTCGTCGCCGGCTCCGGCGTAGATACGGTCGTTGCCGCCGAAGGCGCAGATCACGTCGTCGCCGGGCGTGCCGCGCAGGATGTCGGCACCCGAGGTACCCCTGATGACGCCGTCCGCGTTACAGTCGACGGGGTCGACGGTGACCTGGACGTTGGCCTCGGAGCAATCCCCGTCGTCGTCGCAGACCTTGTAGCGGAAGGAGTCGATGTCCACGAAGCCGCGGTTTGGCGTGTAGGTCACGTTGCCGTCGAGCAGGTTGCTTATCGTAACCACGCCGCCGTGCGGTCCTGCGGGCGTCGGACTGAGGGCGTTGATGCTGAGGATCTCGAGCGACGCGCGATCGAGGTCGTTGCCGGGATCGGTGTCGTTGTCGAGAATGTTGCCCGTCACGTCCTTGAGCTCGGTCGTCGTCATCTGGTCGTCGTTGGCCGTCGGCGCGACGTTGGCAACGTGCACGATTATCGAGTCGCTGCCCGTATCGTTGCCGTCGTTCGCGCTAAGTGAAACCGTCGAGTTGGCGGGGCCGTTGGGGAAGCGGCACTCGAAGGAGCCCGTCTTGGTGGACGGATCGTAGCTGAACGAACCATTGACCTTCTCGCCGTTCGCACCGCAGTCCCAGTCGATGGTGTGCGTGTCGTTACCCGGGTCGGTCACCGTGAAGTTGTACAGCTTGGTGTCGTTCTCGTTGGCCGTGCCGGGGCCGGTCAGGTCTACCGTGGGGGCGACGTTGGCGACCCTGACGGTCACGACCTGGTTATCGGCGTCGGAGGCGCCGTCATTGTCGGTGGCACGGACGGTGACGTTGGTCTGCGCCGGGCCGTTGGGGAAGCGGCACTCGAAGGAGCCAGTCCTCGTGTTCTTGTCGTAGGTGAACGAGTTCGCAACCTCTTCACCGTTGACGCCGCAGTCCCTGGCGATCGTGTGCGTGTCGTTGGTGCCCGCGTCAGTGACGGTGAAGTTGTACTGTTTGGTGTCACCCTCATTGGCAGTGTCGGGGCCGGTGAGCGAGATGCCCGGCGCGGCGTTGGCGACCGTGACGGTGAACGTGTCCGAGTCCGAGGGCGCGCCGCCAGCCTCGACAACCGTCACGGTGACGGTATAGGTGCCGTTGTCGGCGTAGGTGTGGGCTCTCTGCGGCAGGCCACCAGGGCTGGCAGCGTCGAAGTTCGTGGCGGCGGAGCCGTCGCCCCAGTCAACCGTCACGCTCCATGGGTCATCCGTGCCAGGGTCGGTGAAGGAGCCCAGATCGAAGAGCTTGTTCTGGCCCTCGTCGGAGTTCTGGTTCACCGCCGGGGTCAGGTCAGGCGCGACGTTCGCGACGTTGACGATAACGACCCGCTGGCTGTCGGCGTCTAGTGCGCCGTCATCGTCGCGGACCTGGATCTCGACGTTGGTTATCGAGTCGCCGTCAGGGAAGAGGCACCTGAAGGAGCCGCCCGTCGCGGTGGTCTGGAGCGAGCCAGGAACGAACTGGCCGTTCGCGCCGCAGGTCGGGTAGCCGCCCTCGATGGTGAAGGTGTCGGCACTACCGGCGTCGGTGACCGTGAAGTCGTACTGCCTGGTGTCGCCCTCATTGGCAGTGTCGGGTCCGCTCACGACGACCTTCGGCGCCACGTTGTTGACCGTGACGGTCTTCTCGTAGATGTCGCTCAGGCCGCCGTCCTCGTCACTCACCTGCCCCTTGACGATCACGTTGCCGCTGTCGTTGGTCGGGCAGGACGCTATGTTCGAGGAGCCCCAGGCACCGAAGCCGTTGCCGCAGTCGAAGCGATACTCGAGCGTATCGTTCGGGCCTGCAGGGTCGGTGGCGTCGGTCAGGGAGAGGTCGATGTTATCGCCCTCGTTAACCGAGGCGGGTGCGTTGAACGTGGCCTGGGGGTTGTCGTTGGAGACCGTGACGATGACGATCTGGTTATCTGAATCAGAGAGGCCGTCGTCGTCGGTGGCTCGGACGGTGACGTTCGACTTGGTCGAGTTGTCAAGGCCGCCGTCGGGGAAGATGCACTCGAAGGAACCGTCGCCCGTGGCGGGGTCGTACTCGTAGGTGCCGCCAGGATCCGTACCGTTGGTGTCAACGAGGTTGCCGTTGGCGCCGCAGTCGGGAACGATGGTCAGCTCGTCGCTACCGGCGTCGGTGGCGTTGAAGGTGTAGGCCCTCTCGATCGTGGTGCTCTCCTTCACGAGATCCGGGCCCGAGAGGAGGGTCACCGTCGGGGCGGTGTTGTTGACCTCGACGGAGGTCGTGTACACGTTGTAGCCGCCGTCCTTGTCCATTATGAGGGCGCGGACGGTGTGGCTGCTGTTGTCGGCGAAGGAGCAATGCTGGGAGGCGCTACTGCCGGCGAGGCTTGCGTAGGTCGGGATCGTCCCGAAGACGCTGCCGTCGCAGTTGTAGGCGTAGCGGAGTCCCGCGTTGTTGTCAGCGGTAGAAGGCTCCGTCTGTCCCGTGAAGGAGATCGTCGCGTTGTCGCCCTCGTTTACCGGGCCGTTGTTGCCGAGCACGCCGGTCGGCGAGACGTTGTTGACCGTGACCTGGAAGCTCGCCTGGCCCGAGGCCGCGTTCGCGCCGTTCTCCGCGACGGTAACGGTGACGTCGTACGTACCGTTGTCGTCGTAGGTGTGGGCCTTCTGCGGCAGGGCGCCGGGGCTGGCAGCGTCGAAGATCGTGTCGGCGGAGCCGTCGCCCCAGTCAACCGTCACGCTCCAGGGACCGTCGGCGCCGGGATCGGTGAAGGAACCGACCTCGAAGGACTTGTTCTGGCCCTCGTCGGAGCTCTGATTCTCGCCGTTAGGACCACCCTCGGGCGGGTCCACATGCGGCGGGACGTTGTTGACTGTGAT
>DASSJP010000298.1:0-2591 GCA_035691165.1 Rubrobacter sp. | reverse complement strand
TGACCTCCTCATTCGTCGTCGCCGGAGTGGTGGCCGTCGCCGTCGTCAGGTACAGGAGGGAACGCCGCAGGCCGAAGCGCAACCTGCGCTAGTTGATCCCTGTGGACGGGCATCTGGTGAGTAGAATAAGCACCATGACGCAGACTTTTGATCCACAGGTACAGGACTCGACCCTGCGTACAGGGTCTTTGACCGTCATCACCGGCTCCATGTTCTCGGGCAAGACGGAGGAGTTGATCCGCCGCGTCCGCCGCGCTCTCTACGCCAGGCGCAGCGCACAGGTCTTCAAGCACGCCATCGACACCCGCTCTGAGCGGAGTGAGATCCGGTCCCACAACGGCGTCCCGCACGAAGCAATCGCCGTCTCCACAAGCGAAGAGCTGCTAGAGAAGGTCGATGAGACCACGGACGTCGTAGCCATTGAGGAGGCGCAGTTCTTCGACCAGGGAATAGTCGGAGCCTGCCGCCGTCTCGCCGACGCGGGCTACGAGGTCATAGCAACGGGCCTCGACATGGACTTCCGCGGGGAGCCCTTCGGGCCGATGCCCAACCTCCTTGCCGAGGCCGATGAGATCGTAAAGCTCAGGGCCATCTGCGCCCGCTGCGGCAGGGACGCCTCCCGCTCGCAGCGGCTCATCGATGGAAGGCCCGCGCCAGCCTCCGCACCCACAATCCTCGTCGGGGCCGAAGAGAGCTACGAAGCCAGGTGTCGACACTGCCACGAGGTGCCAGAGGGCGTATGGCAAGAGGGGCTCTTCAGTTCACAAACCTCAGTCCCGCGATAGACGAGTTCTAGCCGCATCCATGTCGCCTTCGGTATATGGTGTGACCTGTGGCTGCATCGTCTACGCAGGCAGGTGTACACCGATACCTTGGGCGGTTCGCCGGGGTTACGTGGGCTTCTTAGCCCTTTGCCGTCGCCGAACTGCGGCACGCAGAGCATCGTTTCTGGGCATAAGCAATGCGTATAATGAGCGAGCCTGCGAAAGGGACCGGATAACCTACGTACCGCGCTCGTGGTGCATACTGGAGTAGGTCCGCTGAATACATTGCAGCCGAGGTTGGTCACTTCACTCCTCGGCCTACTGGTCTATAAGGCCCCCAGAAATGGACATGGCAAAGAAGTCGTCAAAGGGTTTGTAACATCAAGGCGGAGGTTGGACGGCTACTAGCTCTCTTCAAGACTTTTGATTGGCAAAACCTGATCATCCCCGAGGATATCATCGGTACCAATGACATCCTCGACTTGATCAATGACTTCTAACAGTGTGTCTAGTACGGGGTTACGCACTTCCGTGCAGCGTCCCCCGACGCGGACCACGGACGGACGTATTGGGTCTAAGGACAGCTCCACCCACGCTATTCTCTCGACAGAGGCAGGAGGTAGGTTGCAGATCACTAGGTGAGGGTCGAAGCGCTTCACCTCTTCGTCGAGCGCCTCGACTCCAGCGGTAGCCACCTCGAAACGCGGGCGGACTGCCCCAATGGCACCCGCGATCACCTCCCGGTAACTACGGTATTCTTCATCGATCGCCACCAGTATACGAACTCTGATTCTCCCTAGCGTCTACGACTCTAACGATCAGCTCTATGGTAACAGAGCGAAGAGCGGCTTAGGTATGCCACCTCGCCTATATGTTAGACGGATTGTACTTCTGATGTTTCAAACCCCTGCACAGGGACAACGTGGTCTCAACTGCTCATGAGCCTCCTTACCGCGCCGAGTATTTCATCGCTTGAGGCGGCCGTGGTCAGTACCTCGGCCACGACGAATTCCTGGGTGAGTGCCTCGGTATCTTTCCTCGTAGTGATAGCCAATACCGGCGTCTCAATTCGCTGCAGTTCACTAATCAGCTCGTCGTTCCTATCAGCCAGCAGCTCGAGATCAACGATTGCGAGAGCCAGCTCCTTGCTGTCGCGTTTGGCCAAAGCTCGCCGAGCATCGGCTAGCGATTCAGCCTGGAGCGTCTCATCGATGTCGATTTCCTTTTGGAGTAGCATGGCGAGGCATTGGCGGTACAGGCTGTGATCATCGATGAGGAGCACCCCATTTGTGCCATCGCGTTCTGCACTGAATCGGTTGCTGCGTTCGTTGGTCCTTGTGTTTCCCGTAAGTTCTGGTTCAGTTCTCACTAACAAAACGTTTCCCCTTTACACGGAGAGGTTCTCCACCCCTGCCCCACGAACAGGGACAGTGAGCAGCAAACATCTTTTGGGCACGCTGGCGCGTGTCCTTGGTAAGGGGATCAGCCTGGGCGTTCGTCGGGCAGTCGCGGTAATGAGTTCGGCGCAAGTTCGGAAAATGTCCAAATATGTCTGCCACCTCTAATAAGAAAGGCTGAGAACAGAACCAAGAGAGCAGGCTGCAAGAGAAGCGTCTCGTACCCGGCGCAGGAGGTCCCAAGTCCATTCATGAATAAACCACCCGCGATGTAGAACCATCCTGCGGGGCTCGGCGCGGTCGGAGGCGGGGCGGCGGGAACCTGCACATCAGAGGGAACTAGGGGATTGTCACCAGGGCTTGGTGCTCGGCCTCCAGCGCTCGGTAAGCTATCGAGCACCCTGTTCACAGTCCCTGCCACTCTGAACAC
>DASSJP010000297.1:0-2820 GCA_035691165.1 Rubrobacter sp. | reverse complement strand
CCGTAGGAGAAGAGGACGGAGAGAGCGTCAACGGCGCCCACATCGCCAGGCTGTGCGCCTCAGACTGGGGACTCTGGCGCACCTTCACGGCCAACCTTGAAGCCCTGGAAGGCCATCTGGAACGCTACGACCTGCCTGCGGAGAGCAAGGAGCAAATCAAGGAGCGCATACAGACGTTACTGGAGCGCATCGAGAAAGAGCCGAAGTCATTCGGCTGGAAGATGCGCGCGAAGATAGGTGACCGCAAACGCTGGTACGACCTGCCCGAAGAAGTGGAGGGGGGACCATGATCTCTAAACTCTTTTCCCGAGGACCCGACACGAGGATCTTCTTCGCAACGGACATCCACGGCTCGGAGACCTGCTGGCGCAAGTTCCTGAACTCGGGCAAGCACTACGAGGCGAAGATAATGATCCTCGGCGGCGACATGACGGGCAAGGCTCTGGTGCCAATAGTCGAGGAAGGACCCGGCCGCTGGCACGCGACGCTCCTCGAGAACCGGCGGACGTTCGAGAGCGAGGACGAGGTAAAGGAGTTCGAGGACTCGGTCATGCGGCGCGGCTACTACCCGTTCCGCACCGACCCTGACAGGATGTCCGAGCTCTCCTCGGACGAAAAGCTGCGCGACGAGCTCTTCCACAAGGAGATGCTTGGGACCGTCGAGCGCTGGATGCGGATGGCTGACGAGAAACTGGAAGGGACGGGCATAGAGTGCTTCGTCAGCCCGGGCAACGACGACCAGTTCGAGGTCGATGAGATCATCTCCTCAGCCAAACTCGTGCGGCTGGCCGAGGGCGAGGTCGTCGAGTTCGGCGACTTCCAGATGGTCTCGACAGGATGGTCCAACCGCACGCCCTGGGATACGTACAGGGAGGAGGACGAGGACGACCTCGCCGAGCGGCTGCGGAAGATGACCTCGCAGGTGACGGCTCCTCCTGAGAAGACCATCTACAACTTCCACTGCCCGCCCTTCAAGTCCGGCCTCGATGACGCGCCCGAGATCGACGAGAACATGCGCCCCAAACACGGCGGGCGCTCCATCGTGCCCGTCGGCTCGACTGCGGTGAGGGAGGCGATAGAGGAGGGGCAGCCCGGCCTCTCGCTGCACGGGCACATCCACGAGGCGCGGGGCAACACGCGCATCGGGAACACGCTTTGCATCAACCCGGGAAGCTCTTACGAGCAGGGGCAGTTGCTCGGGGCTGTAATCGACCTCGACGGCGGCAAGAAAGTAAAGCGATTCGTTCTGACCAGCGGATGAGGAGGACATAAATGGCCAGCAACACCACGGCGGGTTCCGACGCGGGAGACCTGTTCCAGAGGAAGGCGACGGGACTCCTCAGGGGATGGTCAGTACTGGATGGATTCATCTACGCGGCGTTCGCGATCAACCTGATCACGCTCGGCCTCTACATCTTCTCCTTCGCACCATTTATCCCTGACGGGTCACTGATCTACGCGATCATCCTCTCAGGGCTCTACCTGGTGTTCCAGGCCGTAACCTACGCGTCCCTTATCGCCGTGATGCCGCGCGCCGGCGGCGATTACGTGTGGATGAGCCGCGTCCTCGGCGGCGGCATAGGCTTCGTCCTCGCCGTAACGGGCTGGTGGTTCATCCTGTGGCACTGGGTCCCTATCTACGCGAACATCCTCAACATCGAGGTTCTGATACCGCTCGCGACCGTCGCAGGGCTTGACGGGGTCGCCAACTTCTTCGGGACACCCGCTGGAGTGTTCACCGCATCGATGGTAGTTGCGATTCTGGCTTCCATACTGATCTCGCTCGGCATGCGTACCTACGCCCGTATCCAGAAGTTCTGCTTCTACGGCGGAGTCCTCGGGCTGGCTGTCATGTTCGCCCTCCTGCTCTTCAACTCGAACGCCGACTTCGTAGGCGCCTTTAACTCCAATGCCCAGGACTTCTACGGCGCAGGGGGCAACGCCTATCAGGAGACCCTGAACGCAGGCAAAATCGACACGAACCTCGGTGCGCTAGCCTTCGGACCCACGCTGCTACTTATACCGATGATCGTCTTCTTCAACCTCTGGTCTAATTGGGGGGCCACGCTCTATGGCGAGGTCCGCGGAGCCTCGGACTTCCGCAAGAACATCTATGCTATGGGCGGGGCCCTCGTAGTTACCTCGTTCGTGGCCGTCATCATGCTGCTACTCTTCGCCAAGACGTTCGGTTGGGATTTCTACTACGCTGCGAGTAACGCCTACTGGGGCGGAAACGGCCCGGTCTCGGCGTGGCCCTACCCTGGGCTCTTCGCGGCGTTCCTCTTTGATAGTCCCATCCTGCAGTTCATCCTGTTGGCCCTGCTTGCGCTGTGGTTCTTCGGTTGGGTGGGGTCGGTGTTCCTCTCCTCAACGCGCGTCGTCTTCGCGACGGCCTTCGACAGGGTGTTGCCCGAGTGGGTCGCCAAGACCTCGCGCAACGGCGTCCCTTACTACGCGCTGGCGCTCATGCTCATACCGTCCATCCCGATCAGCTACTTCTACGCTTTCGGGGAGAACTTCGCTACCTACACCCTGGACGCGACGCTGGTTATCGCGACGACGTTCCTCGGCTCGGCTATCGCGGCAGCGGTCCTGCCGTGGCGCAAGCCTGAGATCTACAACGCCTCCCCGATAGCCCGATACAACGTGCTCGGCATCCCGCTTGTAACCGTGGCGGCGTCCATGTTCTCTATCTTCCTGGTCTTCTGCCTCTACGAGTGGCTCACCTCCGATACCTACGGCATCAACAACCCGTCGTCGCTCGTCTATATGGGGGTTCTCTACGTGGTTGCGCTGGTGCTGTACGTGGCCTTCCGCCTC
>DASSJP010000296.1:0-5753 GCA_035691165.1 Rubrobacter sp. | reverse complement strand
AAGTCCGGCCTGGAGCGCACCGTCCCCCTGCAGTTCTTCCCGGATGGCGACGACATGATCATCGTTGCCGCCAACAGCGGACTGCCATCGCCCCCGGGCTGGTACTTCAACCTCACGGCCGATCCCTTAGCCCGGGTCGAGGTCGGGGACCGCACGCTGCAGGCACTTGCCGAGGAGCTTTCGGCTGAGGAGGCGGCAGCCTTCTGGCCGCGCGTATTGCAGGACGCACCCGACTACGCCCGCTACCCAAGGAGGACCAGCCGCCGCATTCCTATAGTGCGGCTCGTCCCCGTCAGGCCGGGCGAAGGAGCGCCGTCGTGAAAACGACAGGCAATACTCCAGCGGCACAGAGCCGGAGCTGCTAAGGCACGGTTGCTGCTCCCCCTGCGATAGTAGGGTGACGTTCTCGGATCGACCGCCGCGCACGTAGCCGTCCACGTGGTCGCGGGGGCTGGCGGCACGGTCGCGGCACTGTGCGATCTGGTCGGCGGCGTGGCGAGCCCCGATCTGCGACCTTCAGCCGCCCTCGGACTGATCGTGGGGCTCACGGCGTAGTGTATGCGGGGACCTGCGAGATCCCAGCGGCGACCTTCGGAGACACGACGTCCAGACATCGGGTTGACTAATCCTTGCAGTCGTACATCGCAACCCGCTGATCAAAGTTAATCAGCGGGTTGGTCAATATACGTCATGCGAGGGACTCCCTAAGCAGGACACAATCCAGATGACCTTCTTCACGAATAGCTATTTCCCAAGGAGGGTCGTGGTGAAAGGCAGAGCGGGACCACAGACTGCAACCGGCGCGGCGAAAAGAGACCCCGCATCACAAGGTCCGCCCTGCGAGAGGCAGACCGAGCAGTACTCCCTGGCAAAGATCCTGGCCGCCTGGGCCGCGGCGGCGCTGCCTATGGCAGCCCTTGCCTGGGTCATTGCTCCGTTGGTTGCAGGCCGGCTGGGTGGGCTCGTGCCCCTGGCGCGCGCCCTTCTCGCGCTCCTGACGCTCGGCCTTATGTGGCAGTTCGTGCTGGTGGTGCTCCTGGTTTATAGGGAGCGAGGCTCGCTGCGCTGGCCGGTCTTGAAGGACGCCCTGTGGATTAGCGCGCCGCGCAGCCCCACAACCGGACGCGTCGGCGGCCGGCTCTGGCTGGTGCTGATCCCGGCCACGCTGCTGTTCGCCGCCGAGGAATTCGTCCCCACGCTCCCGCCCGTGGCCGGCCACGACTTCGCCGTCTTGGTCGGGTCCGAGGCGGGTAGGGAGTTCTTCTCCGGCAACTGGGTCTGGTTCGCCCTCATCGCCGTCCTGGCCGTGTTTAACACCGTCCTCGGGGAGGAGCTGTTGTTCCGCGGGTTGCTGCTGCCGCGGATGAAGGGCGCGTTCGGGCGCTGGGACTGGGTCGCCAACGGCGTCCTGTTCGCCTTCTACCACCTGCACATGCCGTGGGCCATCCCGGCGAGCTTGGTCGACACCTTCGCGCTGGCCTACCCATCGCGGCGCTACCAAAGCGCGCTGATCGGAATCATCGTGCACAGCTCCCAGAGTATCTTCTTCCTAGCCCTGCTCCTGGCCATAGTCCTCCGGTAGCCATCGAGAGGAGAATAGGATGAACCACCCGCTCACCATCAAGAACGTCGCCATGGCCGTATCTATGACGATCGTGTTGGCCCTGGTATTGTTGCTTTCGCCTGGCGGATCGGCGACGGGCCAAGAAAAGGGGGGCGCTCCGCACGGGAATGCGCCCACCGCGCCACAACAACAAGGCCCCACCGATCGCGCGGAAATGAAAGCCTTCATGGATAAGCTAATGGGAAGGGAGATGAAAACCCATCACATCGCCGGGGCGGCCGTCTCTGTCGTCAAGGACGGCAAACTGTTCTTCGCCAAAGGCTACGGCGACGCCGATCTAAAGAACGGCATCCCTGTCGACCCCGAACGGACGACCTTCCGCATCGGTTCGGTCACCAAGCTGTTCACCTGGACGGCGGTGATGCAGCTCGCCGAGCAGGGAAAGCTGGACCTTGACGAGGATATCAACACCTACCTCGACTTTCGTATCCCCGACACCTACCCGCAACCTATCACCCTTAAGGACCTGATGACCCACACGGCGGGCTTCGAAGACCGCTATTACGAGAGGCTGGAAAAGGACCCCAACGATCTGCTGCCCCCGCGCGAATGGCTGATCTCGCATATGCCGGCTCGGGTTCGTCCGCCCGGCGAAGTTGCGGCCTATTCGAGCTACGGCACGGCCTTGGCGGGCTACATCGTGGGACGGGTATCGGGAGAACCCTACGACCGGTACATCCAGGAACATATCCTGAACCCGCTTGACATGGCGCACACAACCGCCCACTCGCCGACGCCGCAGGATATACGTGCACATTCATCAGTGGGATACACCTATAAAGATGGCGCCTTCAAGGCGTTCCCCGATTACACCGACATGGGCCAGCCGGCCATGGCGCCCGCAGGCGGGATGCAAGCCAGCGCCACGGACATGGCCCGCTTCATGATCGCCCAACTGCGAGACGGCGGCCACGGGGACGCGAACACCGCCCGGGCACGCATCCTGAACGAAGGCACGCTGCGGCGAATGCACGGCACGTTGTACACCCCCGACCCGCGCCTCCTTGGAACCGCCTACGGCTTCTTCGATTTCACCGACGACGGCCAGCGCACGATCGGGCACAGCGGTGGATCGGACCCGATCTATAGCCTGCTGCTGCTCTTGCCCACGCAGAACCTTGGCGTGTTCGTGGTTTACAACAGCCAGGGTGGCGAGGACCTGACTAATCAGCATCTCGGGTTCCAGAGGGCGTTCTTCGACCACTACTACCCCGCTCCTGCTGTCGAGCCACTAAAATCCCCGGCAAATTTCGCAGAGCGGGCCGGTAGGTTCGAGGGTACCTATCGAATCACTGGGGGTACGCCCGGAACTTCGTATACCACCCTCGAAAAGGTAGGAGTACTCTTGGGCATGAGCACGGTCAAAATCGGCGACGCCGGCGAGGGCACGCTGCTCTTTACGAATCCGTGGGGGAAGTGGCGGTTCGTCGAAACGAAGCCGCTTTACTTCCGCCAGGTCGACGGCCCGTTCCACATCCTCTTTGGTGAGGACGAGCAGGGACGCATCACCCGCATGTTCACCGACTATACCCCAATGTTCGCCTTCGAGAAGCTGAAGTGGTACGAAACGCCCGGTTTCAACATTGCGTTGGGCCTGGGCTGCATCATGGCGTTCCTGTCGATGATCCCCGTGGCAGCGATCCGCTTCATCCGAAGTCGCCGCCCGAGCGGCGAGCGTAAACCCACGCCCCGCGGCGCCCAGCTAGCTTACGGGATCGTCGTGGGGATCAGCGTTCTGAACCTACTGTTCGTGATCGGCACGGTGGTGTGGGGCAATCCGGTACCTTTGTTCGGCGTCTCGATGATCTACAAGATCGTGCTAGGAGTAGGCGTTTTGTCCGCCGTGCTGACGGTCGGTGCGCTCGTCTACGGTGTGCTGGCCTGGAGGAACGGCTACTGGGGCGTCACCGGCCGCCTGCCTTACACGTTGGTGACGGTCGCGGCGGTCACTTTCGTGTGGTTCCTGAATATCT
Source organism: Rubrobacter sp. (assembly GCA_035691165.1). Classification (GTDB taxonomy): domain Bacteria; phylum Actinomycetota; class Rubrobacteria; order Rubrobacterales; family Rubrobacteraceae; genus Rubrobacter_D. The sequence continues at coordinate 2,156 of DASSJP010000296.1, read as the reverse complement.
GGAACCTCTTAGGCTGGCGGTTCTAGTTGAGCGATGTTTCAAAGCTGGCAGGGGTATCATCCGTCTCCGTCAGCCAATACGAAAACGTGCGGTGATGATCTATTTCAGTAGCTTAGGTGTATGGAGCCACGCCACGGTAGAGGCAGACATCTAACGCCCACAGACGAGATTGCTGGGACGCGATGGTTGGCTACCCCTAGGCAGGCGCGGAGTGACGTTCTAGGAGCGACCACAGGCCACGCAGCCATGCATGCAGACGCGTGGGCTGGCGGCACGCTAGAGCCAGCGACGCACGGAAGCCTTGTAAGGGGAATACTCAGAAGGGAAGCGTGCCTCCAAGTACCGCTCCTCTCTCGGGATCACGACGCGCGACATGACGGCCACCGCGGCAAGAAGCGTGAGAATTAACCATAGGCTGTTCACCCACAGCGCGATTCCGAGCTGGAGAAGCGAGAAGGCTAGATAGATGGGGTTCCGGCTGAAACGATAGGGTCCCGTGCGCACGATTGTCGTCGTGGGCCGATTGCCCGGAACAGGCGTGCCAGCAGCCCGGAAAGTGCGAACGGCGAATAGAAACAAGCCGATCGCCAACAGAACCGCGGGGGCGCCCAAGCGCGGACTCGCGCCACGCGGGAGCAGCGAAACCGGCCGAGCGCGATGAAGAATCACGCCGAGTGCTATCGCGCCCAGGTACACCAGAGGGGGACGCGCAACGCCAAGGTTTGCAGCCTCGGAGACGGGCTTGGCGGGGCCGGGTCTCGCTCGAGGATCACTCGTCATACGTCGTCTCTGCGGCCGCCTAACTAGTAATTATGCCACTACGTTCAGCATAACATGGCGCACAGAGGAATTATGCCGCGAGGCCCAATGCACAAAGAGGAGGCTAACAGAAGCCAGCTACCCCCACAACGGCTGGGTGATGTCCTCGGAGCGGCCACCGGGCACGTATCCGTCCACGTGGTCGCGGGGGCTGGGTACGCCCCGCCGTCCGTCATGCGGCACGACCCCTCAGCCGCCCTCGGGCTGGTCGGGGGAGGTTGCGCTGCAGGATAGACGGGGGTCAATGGGCGATGATGGTTACCTTGGAGCGCCGGCGTTTCAGTACTTGATCAATCTTGACCAGCACAATGCTCAACATGTGCCATGGCGGATCACCCCCCTCGTAGCACACTGACACCAGAAAGGAGGTGAGACATCTCATGACTTCTATCAGGACCTTCGTCAAGAGACACCCGCTGCTTAGCTTCTTCGTCCTAACGTTCGCCATCTCCTGGGGCGACATCTTGATCGTGGCCGGCGGACCTGGCGGAATCTCGGCCAACAACCCGCCGTCCGAGATGCTGTTGCCGTTGATGTTGCTGGCGTTGTTCGCAGGCCCCGCGGTAGCAAGCATCGTGATGACCGGCCTCGTCTATGGAAGGGAGGGCTTTCGTGACCTTCTCACTAGGATGACGAGGTGGCGGGTGGGCGCTCGCTGGTACGCCGTAGCACTCCTTACCGTCCCGCTCCTGGTGACGACGGTACTGCTCGCGCTCTCGCTGACTTCCCCCGCGTTTCTCCCCAGCATACTCACGACTAGCGACAAGGCCTCCGTTCTGCTGTTCGGTATCGTGGCGGGGCTTATAGTGAGCATCTTTGAGGAGATAGGCTGGACGGGGTTCGCCATACCCAGGCTCCTGGCACGCCACGGTGTCCTTGCCAGCGGCATCATCGTGGGTGTGCTGTGGGGAGCGTGGCACTTCCCTGTGTTCTTCTGGGGAGGCGCCGCTTCCTCCGGAACGCTCCCACTGGCACTCTACCTGTTCGCGATCCTCTTCTCCATCCTGCCGGCCTATAGAGTGCTGATGGTGTGGGTCTACGACCGCACTGAGAGCTTGCTCGTAGCGATCCTCATGCACACGAGTCTCTTGGCCAGCCAGTTCATCATCATTCCTTCATCATCGCTAGTAGGGGTGGCCGCTGTGACCCTCAACCTCGTATTTACCGCCGTGCTGTGGGCGATCGTTGGAGGGGTCGCCGTAGCCAACCACGGGCATCTCTCGCGGCAACCGCTTAGGAGGCGGGTGGCTTGAGAAAGGAGTAGCACTCAAGGAATCTTCAATTAATGCAATCCTCAAAAGACAGAGCTCGGCAGAAAGGAGGTGAAAGAAATGACT
>DASSJP010000295.1:0-3291 GCA_035691165.1 Rubrobacter sp. | reverse complement strand
CCCTTGGGGACCGCAGACCCCCCGATGACCATCGAACGGAGCTTCGACAGGTCGTACTTCTCAGGCTCCTCGTCGAGCGCCTGCAGGACGGCCAGGAAGACGGTAGGGACGCCAGCGGTGAGCGTCACCTCTTCCTGTTCGAGGTCTTCGAGAAGGCTCGCAGGGTCGAGGTGGGGACCAGGCATCATCAGCTTCGCTCCCACGAGGACGGAGGCGAAGGGCAGTCCCCAGGCGTTTACATGGAACATCGGTACGACGGGCAGCACGCAGTCAGGTTCCGAGAGCCCGAACGTGTTGCCCATCGCCGCCATCATGGAGTGCAGTACGATGGAGCGGTGCGAGTAGAGGACGCCCTTGGGACGGCCCGTGGTGCCCGAGGTGTAGCACATCGCGGAGGCCTGCTTCTCGTCGAACTCGGAGTACTCGAAGTCGCTCTCGTCCGCGTCGTCGAGCAGGTCCTCGTAGGAGATCATACCTTCCGGGACTTCCCCGCCCTCGGTCATTATTACCGCGTGCTCGATGTTGGTGTTCTCCCTGAATTTCTCGAAGACGGGAACGAGGGTCTCGTCTACGAGCATGACCCTGTCTTCGGCGTGGTTGGCGATGTAGGTGAGGTCGTCCTCGTGCAGCCTGGGGTTCAGGGTGTGGAGCACGGCCCCAGAGGAAGGGACGCCGAAGTACGCTTCGAGGTGCTGGTAGGTGTTCCAGCCCAACGTGCCGACCCTGTCGCCAGGTTCGAGGCCGAGTTTGTCGAGGGCCACGGCGAGCTTCTTCGCACGGGTGACAAAGTCTGCGAAGGTGTGCCGGTGGAAGGACTTGTCGGGACGGCGGGTGACGATCTCGCGGTATCCGTAGAGTTGCTCGGCCCGCCGCAGGATGTAGGGCAGGGTGAGTTGGAAGTCCTGGGCAAGTCCCTCTAGCATCTCGTCTCCTCTATAGGTAGGGTGCCGGGCGCGCCTGCGGCGCGCCCCAAGCGCCTGTGCTCCCTCTCCCGGAAAAGCATTGTTAAGGGCGATCTTAGCAGGCACAATGAAAGGGGGTCAAGGCTGGAGACCGGTGGAAAAGGAAGCCTTCAAAGTACTCGCGGTGACGCTCTTCGGGAAGATAGAGGTGGCCCGCTACCCGACGCTGGAGCAGGCCGAGTGGCGGGCCAGGGAGTTGAACGAAGAGGCCGAACGCAGCCCGCGCGGCTACGTCCTGTACGTGGTGCGGCCCGTGGAAGGGTCAGCAGGAAGGCAGTAACACAACCTCCCAGGAGGCCACAGGGATATTCGATCTGGACAGAACGGACGCGATGCGCTAGCTTACTCGATGTGGGCCCGGGGAGGAAAAAGAGTTCCGCGAAGATAGTCTTTGTAGATCCCGACCAACAGCGACGCTGGCGGTTCGTGGTTGGAGCACTGATCCTGGTCTGCCTCATCGGTTTGGGATACTCGCTGCTGGGAAGGGAAGGGAGAGCGTGGAAGATCCTGCCCTCCGCGCCCGCCGCGGAGCGGTCCCGGCCTTCCGAGTCAGACACTAACGTCCCCCCCGCCGGGCATGGCGATGACTTGATCCTCGAGAAGGTGAACAAGGAAAAGCAGAGCCCACCGGGATCGGCGACGACTTGCGATGACATGATGGTTCTTGTTGACCGGTCGCACACGATACCCCCTGATTACGCTCCTAAAGACCTCATCTCGCTACCGGATTACGGCGTACCCACCCTGGGTGGTCGCGAGTTGCTGCTCCGGCGGGAGGCCGCAGAACACCTGAGAAGCATGGTGGTGGCGGCCGCTGCGGATGGCGAGGAGCTCGTGGTTGCCTCTGCTTTCCGATCCTACGCCGACCAGCAGTTAGCCTATGGCAGGCTGAAGAGCATCTACGGCTCGGGAGCTGACACGATGAGCGCGACGCCGGGACACAGCCAGCACCAGCTCGGTACCGCCGTGGACTTCACGAACGCGGCGGCAAATTACCAGGTACGCCGGCGCTTCGGGCACACGAGCGCGTCTGTGTGGCTGCAGACCAACGCGACCGAGTACGGTTTCGTCCTCACCTACCCGCCAGGCCACGACGGGACGGTATACAATTTCGAGCCCTGGCATTTCCGCTACATAGGCGTGGAGAATGCCGAGCGTCTCGAAAAGAGTGGCCTGACCCCCCAGGAGTTCCTTGTCCGCGAGGGCGTCGTGCCCGACTGCTGAGTCCGCTGACAGAGTCTCCTGAAGCTGACGCTACCTTCCCTTTAGCCTGTCCGTACTCTAACTCGTCGGGATCGTCGGCTGATACACTCAAGTGTTACGAAAAGGCAAATCCGCCGCGAGGCGGGGGCGCAAAGCTACGGACCTCCAGGAGGTGGCCGAGTTGTCGAAGTCGATCAATACCATCTCTACTTTCAAGACACTCTTTATGCTGACATTAGGGATCGTTTTCGCAGCGGCATTGTCGACCTTGAGCGCGCATGGGGCCGAGGCCGCAGGGAGCAGTTTCCGGGACGACTTCGACTCCTTCAACTCGAATAGGTGGATCAAGAGCGACCACGTGCAAGGGCTCACCGACTTCGACCCCGAAAACGTCGTAGTCGACAACGGTTTGCTGAAGCTCAAGATACCCGCTGGCACAACCGATGGGGCGCAGATCGAGTCCATGAACTACTACGGTTACGGCACCTTCCGCACCCGCATGAGGGTGCCTGATGCTCCTTCATCCATCACAGGCTTCTACCTCTATCGCAGCCCCGACCTATATTCGGAGATAGATATAGAAGTCTACAACGACGATACGGGCAACATGGACTTCGTTACCTACGCAGACGGGCAGAGAACCCACTACGTGAGCAAAGACTTCCGCTTCGATCCGAGCGCAGACTTCCATAACTACCGCATCGACTACAACCCGGACTCCGTGCAATTCTTTGTGGACGGGACCCTCAGGCAGACGTGGACGGACGGCGTGCCAAGTGCGTCGATGAAGCTTCTGGTGAACACGTGGTTCCCTGACTGGCTTCCGGGGCAGGCGCCGGACACGGGTAGGGCCACGCGCGTCGACTGGATCGACTACGACCAGAGGTGATGCCCGAATCAGTCGTCGCAACCCCGCATTCCGGAATCGTCAGCTATCCACAAATCGGCGACCCGCGGCGGAGCGGGCGCGGCTGTCGTAGAATTATGTAGCGAGGCGTCGGACGGTTCAGGAACGCGAAGGAGGTTGGATGGGGACGACGGAGTACCTGCAGTTCGCCGGGGCGCTGGTGTTTTTCCTGGGAATACTGATCGGGTCTTACTGGTTCGTCTACACGCCGGACCGTAG
>DASSJP010000294.1:0-8627 GCA_035691165.1 Rubrobacter sp. | reverse complement strand
CGACATGATTGCATCCTCACGCGTAGGCGTTTCCAGGGAAATGGCCCGTTTTCGTCGAGAGGGCCTCATCAAAACTCGAGGGAAGGGCCAGATCGTCTTGCTCGACAAGCCAAGGTTGGCTGAGATAACCCGAGGCAAGTAGGCCAGGGAGCGCTACGCGCTGATGTGCCGGGAGAAACCGGTCGGAAAGACTTCCTGTAGATAAACTCGTTCACAAACGGGACGTCTTCGTTAGGTTCGACGAAGGAAACCTCCAATGTAACTTCCATCTCCCTTGCAAACTCAATGACCCTTTTGTCTTCCGCTACATACACATTGCCGAAAACATAGATCTCTTCGATTCTAGCAGTGCCATGCTGGAGTCCAAAACGACCCGCCACGACTTTGCGAATCCACCACCTCGTCACGCAGACCCCTGAACCCCATTAACGAGTTCAACTTCGCAACCGCGCCTTGCTCGGGTTGCAGACCAACCTTCATGGCGTGTACTCGGTCAACTTCCAACTTCTCCGGTCATCATTGCGTAGACAAGACGACCTTGAGGGCTTGCGTCCGTGCCGCGTCGGCGAAGGTGTCGTATGCGTCCATGATCTTCCCCAGTCCGCAGCGGTGGGTCGCGAAGATCGTAGGGTCCAGACGGCCCTCCGCCACCAGCCGCAGAAGGGTCGGGGTGGAATACGTGTCGACAAGTCCCGTAGTGATGGTTACGTTCTTGATCCAGAGCTTCTCCAGGTGCAGCGTCGCTGGCCTGCCGTGGACGCCAAGGTTGGCAACGTGGCCCCCTGGCTTGACTAGCTCGGTGCACAGCTCGAACGTTGCAGGTACGCCGACAGCCTCCATCGCCACGTCCACGCCAAGCCCACCGGTAAGCTCCATGACCCTCTCGACCGGGTCCTCCGAGGAGTTATTGATGGTCGTGTCTGCGCCGAAGCCGCGGGCCTGCGCGAGGCGAGAGTCGGCGAGGTCTATGGCGATGATACGGCTTGGCCCGTAGAGCCTCGCGGTAAGCATCGAGGCGAGTCCTATGGGGCCTGCTCCGACCACTGCAACCGTGGCGCCGGGCTCGACTTTACCGTTCAAGACACCAACCTCGTATCCTGTAGGCAGGATGTCAGAGAGGAAGAGAACCTGCTCGTCCGAGAGACCCTCGGGGACCTTGTAGAGGCTGTTGTCAGCGAAGGGAATGCGGGCGTATTCGGCCTGAGTCCCGTCGATGAGGTGGCCGAGGATCCAACCTCCCCCCTCAAGACACTGGCCGTACATCCCCCGCCGGCAGTAAGCGCAGCGCCCGCAGGCAGAGATGCAGGAGATTAGCACCCTGTCTCCCTTCTCGAAGCTCTCCACCCCAGGGCCAGCCTCGACGACCGTGCCGACGCCTTCGTGACCCAGAGTGCGACCGTCTGTCACCTCGGGGACGTCTCCTTTCAGGATGTGGAGATCCGTGCCGCATATGGTGGTTGTGTCTATCCTCACCACCGCGTCGGTAGGATGCTCGATCGACGGATCTTCCGTCGATTCCCATTCCTTCTTCTCGGGACCGTGATAGACCAGTGCCTTCATGCTCTGATGCTCCTCTCTGTATCGCTTCACCGCAACGGATGGGCGTCCCAGGGAGGGGGGGATTCGGGACGCCCATCCGCTGCATTCTCAGTCTCGCCCGTGCGCCCTGTGTAGGCATGAGCAATCGTGACTATCCCTCTGGCGCGACTTGCTTATCGTTATGTCTTGTGGGATCTGTTCCGGCGGCGGTTCTCGCCGACACATCTGCCAGAGGCGCCCGCCGGGGAACTTTAGGGGTCGTTATGACCTCGTCAAGAATGGCGGTTTACGGGTTGAGTGTTTCGCCACCTGCGCATACCGTGAGGTGACAGTACTGCGCGTGGCAACCTTTACGCGGCCGTTGTTGTTACAGAACCCCGCCCGGGAAGCGCTGCCGAAAGTTGGTATCCTGTGCAGCTTCTCACTCGAAGAGGTGCAGTCGATCATCGCTAGCGGTGACCCCGTGTTCCGCGAGATGGCGAGTACGAACTGGCGGTTCGTCGAACTCCCCACGGGTCACTATCCGATGTTCTCAAGGCCGGATGATCTGGCGACGGTGCTCCTCGATCTCCCATCTGGTGCGTCTTCGCAAGACGATAGCGAGCGCAGCACCTGAGGGCCACAGGCAAAGCCCTGACTTCACAGCACGCCCCCGACGTAGGGTGAATAGAGGACGAAGTCAGTCCCCTGAAGAATGCTCCTAACTCTCGCCTTCTACTCCTTCTTCCCTGTACTCAACGTAGATGTAGACCCACCCATCTGGGTACTCCTCGGCGAACACCTCGGCACTCTCTATCGCCTCGGCACCGTCGGTGAGGACTGAGGTCCCTCCGTACTGCTGTTTGATGGGACGCTTGTGGCGAGCGTTCTCGTAAGCGAGGATGTAGTAGCGGGTATCCTTCATCTCTCTCCTCCCCAGCCCCCCGCCAAGCTCTGCCAGGTAATATGGCGCTCTCGTTGTGCTCTTGGCATGGACACCATTTACCCGCCTTAGGAGAATACCGCAGCCTGTTGAAAAGCTCCTTCATGCTCTTCTCCAGCCCCCTCCGCGGACAACGAAAGGATCTCTCTGGGCGTTTTGAGAGGCTCAACCCGATGTGGCGGCGACACATTCAACAGACCGGCCCTTTCCACACGCTCGCGTGAACAAAATTCATCCACGATTCATCGCCTTACGTTTGAATGGTGCCTAGCTCTATCAAGAGCCTCAGCAAGTCATGGCCGGAGGAGGAAGTCGTGCCAGTGAAAGTAATAGTCTATCTGCCCACCCCGGCAGTCGAGGCGTTGGAGGGGCTCGCCGCAAAGCGTGAGACTACCAAGACGGAAATACTCCGCCACGCTATCTCTTTGGAACAACAACTCGATCATGAGATCGACCAAGGAGCACGGATCCTGATCGAGAAAGACGACAAGTTCTCGGAACTGATAGTCCGTCCTTAGACAAGGTAGTCGCTCAGAAAACAGGAGAAGTCGATGACAGAACCGCGAGAGCTAGATCTAACGGCAGAACAACCAGCAGAAGAGGAGTTGTTTACCCTCCTTCAAAGATCCTATCCTCCCAGGCCCACACCAGCTGAAGAAACCGAGAGAGGCCGTGAGCGGACGCGCGGGCGGATTGCTTATCTCTTGATTGGCACACTCGTCGCTATAGTGGTGGCCACTTTTTCGTTCATCATTTGGTTGTCTTCGGATTTCGAACAGCTGAGCACGAATGACCTCATCAACGTGATGCAGAGCGTCGGAACTACTCTCCTTGCGCCTCTCGTAGGACTGATCGGCGCGGTTATTGGATTTTACTTTGGTGGTCAAACGGCTGTTCAAGCAGCCTCCCAAGCTACTCAGGCGGCCTCTCTAGGTGCTCGGACGGCGAGAGAGGCTTCTCAAGTCGGCGCACAGACAGCTAAAGAAGCTTCTCAGGTCGGCGCACAGACAGCCACGAATGCTGCTACCCAAGCGAGCCAACAAGCCGGCTCTCAAAACTCAGGTAACGGTACGTGAGACGATCCGGCCCGGAAGAGGCTGCGCGGATAGGGACGCAATGCGCCTACATGACATGCGGGCGCAGGACGCTCGACCATCCGGGGAGTAGCGCTCCCACCATACCTCATTGAACCTATCTGGTAACAATTCTCTGCCCCGTTGCCAGATAGAGAGGTAGATCATCCTCCTGGTTGCCGCCTTCCGAGCGGGTGGCCTTCGAGAAGCTTGTGCAAATTTTGGTGTTCGGCTACCATGCTGCGGGACCGTCTACCACGATTACCTGCTCGTCGCTAATCTGCCACGCTTCTCAATCCTGGGCTGCATCGCCCGGTCGAATATCTGTCATACACGAGCCCCAAATCAGAGCACACAGCGATGAATGCACAATGAAATCGTGATGAATCGTATGGAGAAGGCCGAGTTGGGGAGATCCTCGACTAATAGGACGAGGGAGAATAGCGTATGGCCAGTGTAGACGCCAGCTCAACGAGCCTCACGGAAGCGATCCGTCCCACGGTTCCATCGAGCATTTAACCCAAAGTTAACGAAAAATAGTTCATTTGAGTGATACGCCTAACCCGAGGTAATGTCAGCATGCTTCAGGACGTCACCCGTTTTGGACAGCAGGGGAAGGAGAAGAACTCGTGCACCCAGAGCAAACCGTCTCAGAGATGGTCAGGGAAGTCCTTGTGCGCCAGGCCGAGACCTTGGCCGATCGAACAGGAGAGCCCTTCGAGCGGGCGATGTCGGCCACCTTGAAGACCGATGCAGCTCAGCTGCTCAGGGAACTGGCCGAGGGTGAGTACCGTGAGCAGAAGGCGGCGGAATGGCAAGCCAGGTTGCCCTGGACGCGTGCAGAGGAGCGCCACTATTCGTGGTTAGAGAGCTACATGGAATGGCTGAAAGGCAAGGAGAACCGCACAGAGTATCATGCGCTATTGGAGGAGGAACTCGCCAGCCTCAGAGGCTGAACGTTTAGCCAGTGCCAGCGCGGGGCCGGTGCAGGCGCCCGTCTAGCGAACGTCACGGGAAAGTACCGTTCTCCGAACTTCGCAACCGCTCGTAACGCCCAAGTAACCAAAAAGATGCGCCACATGGGGGATGCGCTCCCCTCTGTCGGCATGTACGCTGCCTTCAGCAGTACGAGGGGGAGCCTCCTCCCTTGGTCTCCCCCTCAGAGCTGCCCTCAGATTCAAGAATGTAACCAAGACCTTCAGCCAGCGGGAGTTGATCATCATCCTCGACTCCGCCAACGCGCCACCAGGGCCTCCGTGTACCCCTCGACTCTGAATGTGGGACTCAAAATGAGACGTTAACTTCAAGCTCAGGAACCACGATCATGAATATCCCTCCGACGTGGACGTTGGTCACAAGGGGCAACGCGTAATCCTTATGAGCGATGCGGGAGGCGGCAACACGCTGAGCGGCCTCAACATCAGCATAGACGACGCCTTCCCCGACGTGCCCCTGGGGACCTCCGGAGACCGGCTCTCGAGATTCGACGGCACCAACCTCAGGGGGTCGTGGAGTCTCTACGCAGTGGACGATACGAACGGCGACGATGGGGCGTTCTCCCGCGGATGGGGCCTGCAGATCACGGCAACAGTGATGAGATAGCACTCTTCTCTGGTTGAGTTGCTGAAAGTAGCGCAAAAATATGCCACATGGCAGATGTGCCACCTTATCCGAGTCGCGTACAGTGTCTCCAATACCGGGACCGGGTTCGTCCTCTCACACACCAACCCGTCCCGCGTCTTCTCTCAGGCCGGGGCCGCGACGATTACATAGCACTCCAATTCAATCGGGACCCGGCCTTCATTTGACCCCTTCTTTTCAGGACCGCTCACCCAGGTCTTGGGCGGACAGAGCAGGGTCGCCGAAATCAGGCACATCGCGCCAGCGAGGAATGCGGCATGGTAGCCGGAGTTCAGGGCGTCGATAGTGGGCCCGGAGCCGACGATACTCGCCGTGTATGCGGCCGGAATATACGAGCACCGCGAGGCCGAGAGCCCCTCCCATCTGCTAGTGGGAGGTGTTCTCGAAGCTGGAGGCCGGCTTCTCTCTCCGGGACACCCGCCAGAAGCACCTGACCATGAGGCCAGAGGCGCTTCGAGAAAAGTGGCGCCAACGGAGCCAGGGCTTGTACCATCGTGGTCGGCTGGGTACGCACCTCGATCATCTCTCTTTGAGCAAACTGGTGACGAAAGCGTACCCTCTGCTTTCGCTCGCAATTGGCCAATGTCCAGCTCACGAAACTGTCTAATAAGGATAGTCCGTGTCGGTAACGGTACCCAACCGATCTATCTCCCAAGCCACCGGACGTCCTCGGGGCTACCCCCTCCGAGAGATCCTCAACGCCATCTTCTATTTCGTAGGGAGCGGCTGTTCGGGGCGCTCGCTTCCTCACCACTTTCCGCGGTGGCCTACCGTCTAGACGGTCCTCCAAGGCGGGAAGTCGCCGGGCAAGAGCCGCCAGGGGCAACCGCGCTTCAGTGCGTAGAACATACCACTGAGGATGTCGCGCGGAAGGTGAATTCTGGGACGCCCCCGCTGGTTAGCGGCAGGCAGGTGCATCTCGATGTGTCTGAACTCCGCGTCGGAAAGGTCTTCACAGGCTGGAGCGTAAGTCATCGCCTCCGCCGCTCCACATTTATCAGGCGGTCTCTGGAAGAGGTGATCAAGGAAGATCGCCCGAAGCTATCTGAAAGATTCATCACGGATTCATCGCCGTGTGTTCAGATGGCGGAGCTGTGGCCGAGCTCGGTAGGACGCGCCTTAGGTAGATGATCCTGACCTCGAAAACAAAAGGAGAACACAATGGCCCAAAGACCTCCAGTAGTCCTCAAGCGAGGGCTGGGGAAGGATGGCAACCCCGCCTTTTCGTTCTACGTGCAACAGCACCCGACTAACTACATCTGGCGCTCGGATATCGAGCGGCTGACCGCCCGCCTGGTCAACATGGACCCGTTCTACAGACGCATATGGGTGAACACCTACTTTATTCACCCGCCTGGCGTCCCACCCCCGCGTAGGGACACGGTGAGCTTCGACGTCTGGGGGTTCGGCGGCAGGGGAGACCCACTGGACGTGAACCTGGGCTGGCAGGTACGCCAGTTGCTATTCAACGATCCGAACCTCCCCAACATCAATTGGATCATCTGGCAGGGGAAAATGTGGACGAGCTGGGCTGGCCCCAAGCTAGCGCCTCCGGGACCGGTGGGATCCGACCCGGGACACTTCCAGCACATACACGTGACCTACCTTTAAGAAGGAGAGCAGATGACGCACCTTGGTTCCGCAGAGGACCCGATGAGCCGCGTGGCGGCGTTGCTGGACGAGTACGGGGTAGGACAAAATGAGGAGTTGGTCGCGGACCTCCTGCCGCTGCTCGGCCGCGCGGCTTACGCCGAAACCTGGCGCTACAGGGAGTACGGCTCGGAAGTCGCCTACATCATGGACGGCGACACGCAACGCTTCAAAGCCACGCAGGTGATCACCTGGCCTGATGAACTGATCAAGACCGACCGGGAGTTTCTGGTGCGGCTGTTGGAGACCAACTGCCCGGACAGAGAGGACGACTACGACGGGTGGCTCGCGGCCAAGAACTTCGTGACCGACTTCCTTTACGAGGAGGTCGAGGACGTGGGACAGGTCGCGATCCCGGGCAGCCTGATCCTGGAGGGCAGGCAGGACGCGGACGACCGCTGGCTCGGCTGGTTCATCCGCAACGACGGCGTGAACCTCTCGTACGCGATCAACGACGCGAAGGTCGGTACTTACGTCGCCTTCGAGGATCACCTGATGCAGCTGGGCGTGAGAGACGACGAGCTGAGGGAGGAGGGCTAGTTGAGGGGTACCACACCGACAGGGTAGTGGACCTCGCCCGCTCGGGTGGGCTAAGAGTGCAGTTCGCGTGTTGGCGTTGATCAAGGTATTCCAGCGCGAATCTAGTAAGGAGGCAAGAGTTGTTGGCAATACATACCGTACCAGCGGCCACGAGCGTCGTTCGACATAACCCCGGCCCAGAGGGGCCCCAAGCGGTGGATGTACGTGCTCCCAGAGGGAGCAGAGTTCTAGCGCCACTTCCCGGTAGAGTGAGTTTGGCGTCCTGTCCGGATACACCCTTGTTGCCAGGCTGTCAGATTCGCGGCTTCCTCAGGCTCCCCAATGGCACGTTTATGCCATTCGTCTTGGCTCACCTGCAGCCAGGGACATTCCCGGCCGAAGGCGCATTCTTCCAGAAGGGGGCCATCCTAGGAAGGGTGGCGTTTTGGGAACAGCATCCGGCCTCCACACATGTACATTGGGCTTTCCGGAGGCCTGGGGAGACGTTAATGCCGCCTCCGGCGAACATTCCCATCGACAGGGCGTTCGAGCTGTGTGGCCCTGCTCCGATGACGTTTGCTATTGCTCTGGAAGTTTCGGAAATGGATGACGAGAACCTTGAGAGGATTAATGCCGAGGACTCCGAGGACCACGTTGAGCACGGCGAAATCGAGGTATTGGATGAGGATTTTGCGGATGATGCTAAGTCCTTTGAGAACGCCCCTATCGGGCTATTTGAGGAGGAAGCTCGGTAGCGCTTATTGCTAATTGTACCGCGAGGACTTGGGGGCGAAGCGTCGAGTACCCCCTCGGGGCTGGGCAGTTCCAGCCCTTCTTCACGATGGCTCAGACCTTGTTCGAACGCCGAAGTTGGGATTTGCAGAAACTGGTGCTTCGAAGGTAAGCCTTCTCGAAGCACCGAAACGCTGCCAGTGTTCCCATAGAAACATACGTAACTTAAGGAATTCGCATGGATAAGTGGAAGGCGACCCTCGAGTGGTACAAGCAATTAATGACAGTTGATGGCGCAGCTGGAGTAGCAATTGCTGCCTTTCTGACATTCGCTGGCCGCGGTACCAACACTGTTGGTACTCCAACAGTTATAGTTGCTTACTTAGCAATTTTTGTCTTCCTGATCTCTATAGGATTGGCAGTCCACGCTATGTTTCGCCTTATCAATTTCGTAGACCCCGATCAAGTTGACCAATTTATGTCTGGCCTATCGCATTTATTGAGCCCGTTCTACTACTTTGTCGGGGGCTTGGTCTTATTCGTGGTCGCTG
>DASSJP010000293.1:0-2123 GCA_035691165.1 Rubrobacter sp. | reverse complement strand
GGTCAGCGCGCTCTTGCTGCTCGTCAGTCATGTGCTAGAAAGTTAGCGCGTCCGGCCGCCCGGTCGGTCGCGCATCGTTCGAGGAGATCCTACGACGGTCTCTTCGAGACGCCACAGCTTCTGTCGTCGTCACCCGGAACGACCCGGCTATCGATCAGGTCGGTGAGTTCCCTCAGTGCGCGGCATTTTGGTATCGCGTGTTTCGGTTGGAAGGATGCCGGCGTGCGGTCGTGACCTACCGAGGCGGAAGGAAATCTCGGTCAAAGAGGCTTGACCAGAAGACCCTCGGTAATGCGGGCCCCTCCCTATGGGTCCCGGGAGGAGGACGTCGCATCCTGATCGCCATCGAGTAGCTCTACCGCCCTCCCCGCAACCGTTCCGGCTGTTCTTCTTGGGCTTCTGCCCGAGCAGCCGAGCGACGACGGCGCGTAAGGCTTCCGCGGCGAGCGCCGCCCGTCTGCAAGCGTTCGAGCTCCCGTCAATTGCTTTCCATCGAGCAACCAGCGGAGACAGGAGCGCGCCGGTTGGCCGCGGTCTGAGGGTAAGCGCTGAGAAGGCCCGCAAGTGCGGGCCTTCTCTCGTGCGCCGAACCTCTTGCCGGGACTATTACGCTCTGGCCTTCATCTCATCGACGAGAACCTTGCCGCCCGTGATCTTGGGCGGATTCGGAAGAACCGTGTCGAGCTTCTCCTCGCGCAGCCACTCGGCCACGACGCGGCTCGACTCGTCGGCGTGCGCCGAGGTGTCGAAGAAGTTCACGGAACTCAAGACACCCTCGCCGCCCTCGATGAAGTAGTAACCGCCAAAGCCCTCGAGCTTCCTGAGGCGCGGGGTCAGGCTCTCACCCGCCTTGCGCGTCAGCTCGTCGGTGCGCTTCGCGTCGATTCCTTCGTAGCGTTCCACGATCGCATGCATGTGCACTCCAATCTGTCGATCCAAAGACTGAGAACTCGGACGAGCCCTCCTTGGGCACTGGGGCCAGATGAGACAGTCGGAGAGGAGTCTTGGAGCCTCGGCGGCTTCCGCGCTAGGCCTTCCGCGCACAACCACCATAGCCGCGATTTCGTGCCACCGTTGGCAACTGACCGCCGGCGCGCCCGAAAACTCGAGAAGGACGCAGCCCGCTACAATGCAAGTACCGAATCGCTCACCGACCTCTCTGTCCCGCCTGGCCAGTCTGGCCGCGAGGGCAGCAAGGAGGAGAGGATGGAGAGCAAAGGCCTTCCCAAGCTACTCAAGCGCGTGAACGAACGGATCTGCGCACTTCGAGCTGACGCGTTAGATGCAGAGGCTGAGTTCTTCTGCGAGTGCGGTCACCGCGACTGCACAGAGCAGATTGAGCTCACCCCGAGGTCATATCTGCTTAGTAGGGGGCTCTTCCTTCTGGCGCCTGGGCACGAAAGCCCACGAGGAGAAGTTCCCCTGCGGCTGACAACGTGACGATCTCTGGTTCTTCCGTCCGCGGAGCGAGAAAATGACTCTCACACACGGCCCTCCCTGGCAGACCTACCGCGTAACGAGTCGTGGCGACGGTTCGACAACGGTTCGCATACAGACTGGTGACGGGCTCGCTGCCAGGGAAGCGATTCGGCGCACAGAGATCTGCTTGGAGTTCGCCACGCTCGAGCAGGCCCTTGAGTGTGCTGGAACATCAAGGATCAGTGCCGCTGGCGTCATCGTTACCGTCATGGTCGATGGAGAGGAGCGCATCGGTTGAGCGCAGGCGGTACGTCCGCCGAGTGGGCCCACGCCTTCCGCCCCAGCAGCGAGCGAAAGATACCGGACGAACTACCCACTCATTTTCGAGCCAAGGCGACTACCGTCTAAACCAGCAATCGCTCGCCCGACCCCTCTGACCCTCATCGGCCACGGTGGCCTGGAGGGCAAAAAGGAGAGGTCGATGGGAACCCCCCATTCAGCGCGTATGCGAGGCGTGAATGAACACACCTACGCTGTTCTAGTCGATGCCAACTCGGAAGACGGCGATTTCGTCTGTGAGTGCGAAGAGACGGCGTGTTTCGAGACCATCCAGCTGACGTTGAGGGAGTACGCAGCGCTTCGGCCTCGCAGCCAGGATCAGCCACTTCTCGCGCCGGGACACGAACGGCGACCAGTCGACGCCT
>DASSJP010000292.1:0-4301 GCA_035691165.1 Rubrobacter sp. | reverse complement strand
CTGCGCGGCATTTTCGCAGCCCTCAACTCCTGGCTTGGGGGGCGTCCTCTGGGTACCGACCTGGAACTTGGTCTCGCCGCCCGCACAGCCCTCTCGGACCACGATCCCATGACCGTCGGAGCGGTCCTCGAAGCCGTCGGGGCGCTCGGGAGGGCGACGGAACGTGGGGTCTTCATCCAGGGAGCGTCGGCCCTCCTCAGCCGTCTTGACGACCTCGACCCAGGTAGCCTCTCGGCGGTGATCGAAGTCTTCGAGCGCAGGCGGTGGCTGCTTCGCCTGATGGGCGACGCCCTCAGGCGCTCCGTTTCGAGCAGCGGCGTCGTCGTCTCGATCGGCACGGAAAGCGGCTTCTTGAACCTGACAGGCACGAGCCTGGTGGCCTCGGCCTACAGCCACCGCGAGCGCCCTTACGGTGTGGTAAGCCTGATCGGCCCGAAGCGCATGGACTACGACGTGGCAATTACGACGGTTCGCTCAGCCGCCGAAGCCCTGACAAACTGCCTGGATTCCCGGTTCTAGGTGGCGACCAAGCGCGACTATTACGAGGTTCTGGGCGTGTCCAGGGAGGCCACGGAGGCTGAGATCAAGAAGGCCTACCGTAGAGCCGCCCGGTCCCACCACCCCGACGCCAACCCCGGCGATCACGAAGCCGAGGACCGCTTCAAGGAACTGACCGAGGCCTACGAGGTACTCTCGAACCCGGAAGCCAGGCGCGCCTACGACACCTACGGCCACCAGGTGCCGCGCGGTGCAGGAGCCGGAGGCTACCCCGGCGGAGACCCGTTCGGAGGCTTTCAGGATATCTTCGAGGCTTTCTTCGGCGACCGCTTCGGCGGGTCTTTCGGAGGCACTTTCTTCGGTGCTTCTACGTCACAAGCCCCCAGCCGTGGTAGTGACACTGAAGTTGAAGTTGAGGTTTCGTTGCGCGAGGCGGCGTTCGGGATAGACCGTGAGATCAACGTCCAGGTCGTGAGGAACTGCGATGTCTGTGACGGCGTGGGCGGCACGGAGTCTCACGTGTGTCCTACTTGCGGCGGCGCGGGCTCGGTTAGGACGGTGCGCGAGAGCATCCTTGGGCAGATGGTGAGCACGCAGACGTGCTCGTCGTGTGGCGGACGTGGCCGTATCATCGACGTCTATTGCGATAATTGCCGCGGTAGCGGGAGGGTCTCCGAGGTGCAGACCAGGGTGCTCAGGATACCCGAAGGCATCGAGACCGGTATGCGGCTGAGGATCTCCGGCGCAGGGCACGCCGGTGACCCAGGCGCACCGGCAGGAGATCTATACGTGAGGGTGACGGTTAAAGAGGATCCTGAGCTCATGCGTGACGGGGAGGACCTCATCCACCGCATGAAGGTTAGCTTCGTCGGGGCGGCGCTCGGGACGGAGGTGGAAGTTCCGACGCTCGAAGGGCCTGCTCCCGTCAGGATCGAACCGGGCACGCAGCCTGGCGCGACGCTCACGCTCAAGGGTGAGGGGATGCCGCGAATAAGGCGCAGGGGGCGTGGCGATCTCAAGGTCGTCGTTGACGTGATGGTCCCGACCCGTTTGACGGCTGAGCAGCGGGAGTTGCTCGAGAGGTTCGAGGCGATGAGCGGAGAAGAGACCTACAACGGTAGTGGAGGCTCCTTCTTCGACCGTCTCAGGGGAGTCTTCAGGTAGGAGGCTTCGTCGCAGGCACGCCCATAACGCGCATCTTCGTGGGTTCCGTACTGGAGCCCGGTGGGGTGCTGGAACTTCCCGAGGGCGAGGCCCATCATGTCGTAAGAGTCCTGCGTGGCCGGACCGGGGATTCCGTCGAGGTCGTGGATGGAACGGGAAGGCTCTTCCTCGCCGAACTACGTGGCGGGCGGGAGGCGGCCGTTCTCGAAGAGTTGACTGTATCTGGTACCGATGTCGAGGTTACGCTCTATCAGGCGGTGCCCAAGGGTGGCCGGATGGACCTCGTGGTCGAGAAAGCGACCGAGGTCGGGGCTACGACCATCGTGCCGCTCCTGGCCGAGCGTGGCGTCGTGAGCCCGCGCGAGGGCAAGGTCGGACGTTGGCGTCGTGTGGCGGAGGCTGCTGCGCGGCAGGCACTCAGGCTCCACGTGCCCCATGTGGGGGAGCCCGTGGCGTTTGAAGAG
Organism: Rubrobacter sp.; assembly: GCA_035691165.1. GTDB lineage: Bacteria > Actinomycetota > Rubrobacteria > Rubrobacterales > Rubrobacteraceae > Rubrobacter_D. The sequence goes on along the minus strand of DASSJP010000292.1, from coordinate 2,175 downwards.
GCGGTCATGAAAGTAGCGGAGACAGGGGTGCTGCTTCACAATGCGCCCGACCTCCAACCTGTTGAGACGGTCGTCGCGTCTCCTGCGAGCCTCTTCGTTGGTCCTGAAGGCGGGTGGAGCGAGGCCGAGCTGAGGCTGGCGGAGGAGGCGGGCGTAGCATTCGGAGGGTTGGGACCTTACAGGCTTCGCAGTGAGACCGCTGGCATAATCGCCGTGGCCCGTGCCTCAGCCGCGTTGGAGAGCAGGGTCAGGCCCTAGAGAGGAGCTGGTGCTCGTGAGCGAGACTGATTGCTTATTCTGTAAGATAGTGCGAGGGGAGATAGATGCCGAGGTGGTCCACGACGAGGACGAGGTGCTGGCCTTCAACGACATAAACAGCAAGGCTCCCGTCCACGTGCTCGTCATTCCAAGGCAACACGTCGCGAACCTTGAGGAGGTCGGAGATCTGCCTGACGCTGTAGTCAAGCGGCTCTTCGAAGTGGCGAGCCTCGTCGCCGAGAAACTGGGCGTCACGGAAAACGGCTACGCAGTCAGGGTCAACAACGGGCGGGACGCGGGGCAGGAAATCTTCCACCTCCACATGCACGTGATGGGCGGCAGGAAGCTGGGGATGCCGTGACCATAGCGGACCGGATACAGAGCGACACCAAAGAAGCCATGAAGCAGCGCGACAAGACACGTGTCGGCGCGCTACGGATGCTCGGGGCGGCTCTCAAGAACGCAGAGATAGAGGCGGGGAGGCCGCTCGACGAGCAGGAGGAGCAGACCATCCTCAGGCGCCAGCTCAAGCAGCGCGAGGAGTCCGCCGAGGCGTTCCGCAAGGCAGGGCGCGAGGAGCGGGCCGCGTCAGAGTCGGCAGAGGCGGAGATCGTACGTTCCTACCTGCCAGAACCCCTCTCGCCTGAAGATCTTGAAGAGATAGTGGACAGGGCAATGAACGAGACAGGGGCGACGAGCATGAGGGACATGGGAGCCGTCATGGGAAGGGCAATGCAGCTCTCGGCGGGCCGTGCCGAAGGGCGCGAACTCTCCGCGTTGGTGCGTGGTAGGTTGCAATGAAGGTTCCAGGCTTCAGCAGGAGCACTCTCACCGCAAATCGGAGCAACGTCCGGCTATCTGTGGACGGCGCCGGATCCCGATATCGTGGCAGCGTCGTCCGACGAGAAGCTGACGGCTGAAGCCTTAGACCTCAAAAGGAGGCAAGACGGACACTAGAACTGGCAGCAAGGTAGAGGTCAAGCTCGTCATACCGCCGGGACGGACGCTCGAGGTCTTCGGGGATAGGGACTCCGTTCTCAGGCGGGTCGAGGAGCTCGTCGAGTGCGAGGTCGTGGTGCGGGGGAACGAGCTCGTGCTTCGCGGCACCGAGAGGGCCGTGGAGAGGGCCGAGGCCGTCTTCGACGGTCTGGTCGGCCTCGCCGAGGAGGGGCATCACCCGACCCCGGAGACCGCCGAGCGACTCTACAAGATGGCCGATGAAGGTGGCGGACGAGAGGTGCTTGGGGATGTGATCCTCACGCACAGGGGACGTCGCGTCGCGCCCAAGACCCGCAACCAGAAGGCGTACACCGACGCCATACGCCAGCATCAGGTCGTCTTCGGTATCGGGCCCGCGGGGACGGGCAAGACATACCTGGCCGTGGCCCTTGCCGTCGAGGCCCTCAACAGGGGAGAGGTCTCGAGGATAATTCTGACCAGGCCGGCGGTCGAGGCCGGTGAGTCGCTCGGATACTTGCCGGGTGACGTGATGGCCAAAGTCGACCCGTATTTCAGGCCGCTGTATGATGCGCTCTATGAGATGGTTGACCCTGCAAAGTTCCAGGCGCACCTTGAGAGAGGTATAATCGAAATAGCACCCCTGGCATTTATGAGAGGCCGGACCTTGAACGACGCGTTCATCATTCTGGATGAGGCGCAAAATACCACCCCCCAGCAGATGAAGATGTTCCTCACGCGCCTCGGCTTCGGCTCCAAGATGGTCATAACAGGCGACGTAACCCAGGTCGACCTCCCCAAGGGGCGCATAAGCGGTCTGCAAGACGCCCGCAATACGCTCACAGGCGTGGAAGGCGTATCATTCGTAGGACTCCGGCGCGACGACATCGTCCGCAGCGACCTCGTCATGCGGATAGTCGATGCCTACGAAGGGGCCGGAGAGGGCGACGGAATCTAGGC
>DASSJP010000291.1:0-2071 GCA_035691165.1 Rubrobacter sp. | reverse complement strand
GGTCTCTATGGTGAGGTTGGAAGCACTCACCCATCTCCTACCTCCCGATCGAGTTCTTATGCGCATCTCGTAGCTCGAAACCGGGCGTCCTTCCTGGGCGAGGTGCATAACCGAGCAGCCATGAGCACAGAAAGGCTGGCCTCTCTCGCCCTCTCCCATGACCGCCTCATAGCACCTCTTGCCAAGGGTCTCCTCAGAGAGCATCCCACTCAAAGACTCCATTCTCTTATACCAGTGGACGATGGTGTAGTCGGGGCCTGCCACGTAGACGGCATCTCCAGTACGGGCCTCGACGAGCACCCTCTCCGGCTTGGGGATACTCCGCGCTTGCTTATCTGCTTCCATGTCGATCATTTTGTGCGTACCTTGCGCACGGTCAACCGAACCACGGGACACCACGAGGATAGCGCCCTCGGACACTTCGGTGAATAAGCCTCGTGTCCTCCGAAGTTGATCAAAATTGGTCAATAGAAGCAGCAACGTGCGTCATGGCAGAACCCTCCTGAGGAGGCACAATCTAGTTGCGCTAATGAGAGCCTTCGAGGTTAGAGGAGGTGCACGATGACTGCTCACCACGCCCCCCACACCCCGCTGTGGAGAAGGATCCTATCGCCGCCCACTACCCGCCTCGGGTGGTACTCACTCGGGTTCGCGGGTGCGGACGTACTGTTCATGTTTGCTGGGCATCGTTGTTGGTGCCCTTAGCGCTGCCGGACTTCCGAACCTTGCTGGTTACCCCTGGCTCATAGCGACCGTGCTATTCATGTTGGGGGCTCCGGCACTGGCAGCATTAGCGACGGGTCTGCTAGCGATGATAAAGCGAGGCGAGCGTTCAGTCCTCGTCATCGCATCCGTGCTGTTTCCTATCATCGTCATGCTCGCAGAGGTGGTCGTACCCCTGCTCGTGTCCCTTTAGACCCCGAGTATAGAGGAAGGAGGCGGTAGACAATGAAGCATCGGACATACTTGGTCTTCGTCCTGGCGACGATCTTGGTGGGGCTTTTCACTGGCGTTGCGTTGGCCGTGACGGCATCGGGCACAGACGACAACGATAGCATCAACGGCACCAACTACGCCGACATCATCGGTGCTAGGGGCGGTGACGACGTGGTAAGCGGTCTCAGAGGTTCCGATAGACTCTATGGCAATACCGGCAATGATAGGATCTCCGGCGGTCTCGGCGAGGACGAGCTCCACGGAGGTTACGGCAACGACGCACTCTACAGCGCGGGTGATCATCGCTCCTCCAGGGGTTACAGGGACGTGGTCTATTGCGGACCTGGACACGACTTCGCATCCATCGACCGTTGGGACCGCATAGCGAAAGACTGTGAGGAGGTGCGATAGGCGTCTTCTAATATGGTGTAAGAGTTCGCGTAGAGCAGCACGTTACCGTGCCTACGCGAACCCGAGACCTGACTGAATACCCAGGCTCCGAGACTCCCCTGCACATTCGCGAAGCTTTGAACTAGCGTTATGCCAGAAGCCGAATACACCACACTGCGCTCGATCGGCGTGAAAGCAATGGCGCAGAAGACATCTCAACAGAAGCGCACAAACAGACGGCTAGAACCTGACGAGGCGGCCACGATGCGAACCCTTGGGCTAGCGATAGTATCGGCTCTTCCAGGGTCCACTTAGCAGCTCATTCAACCGGCTCACTACCGTTGCTTCGCCTTGACCACTTGTGTTAGGTGTCGGCCGCAAGGACCGCGGGTATGGCCAGCGTGGCCACCGCCCAACCCCACAACGGCGGCGGCGCATGCCCAAGCAGCAAGGCTACGGGCGGGACGAAAAGGAAGAGGCCCAGCGCAAGAACCTCGGCGCCACCGCGCCAGGGAGCAGCCGGTTGGTCGTCCATCCCAGAAAGCCTGGCCGGCGGTTGGTGCTGCGGCAGGCGAACGCGTTGGTGATCTGGACGAGGACGACGTCGCTGCTGGTTTGCCCTGCATGCGAGATCTACCCGATGCACGCAGTGGGCATGTTGCAAGCCCGCTGCCCCAATATGCTTCGTGCTGCCCAGATTGGCAAGCATGATAGAGTAGAAGAGCTTCACAACGCCCTGCGACCC
>DASSJP010000290.1:0-2169 GCA_035691165.1 Rubrobacter sp. | reverse complement strand
CTTCCCTCCTCAGCCATACTCCTCGCCATCCGGATCAGGTCCCGACGCCGCTCCTCGGTGAGCTCCGGTATGGGCAGACGCAGTATCCTGCCGTCGTTCTGCGGGTTCAGACCGATGTCAGCATCCCTTATGGCGCGCTCTATGTCCTTCAAGGAGTTCGGATCGAAGGGCGTTACTGTCAGGAGTTTCGCCTCGGGCGCACCGACGTTCGCGACGCTTCTCAGGGCCATCCTCGACCCGTAGGCATTGACCTCGATCCTGTCAAGCAGCGAAGGGTTCGCCCTGCCCGTGCGTATCGTTGCGAAATTACTCTTTACTGACTCGACGGCCCCGTTCATCCGGCGCTCTGCCGCCGAGAGATCTATAACGTCAGACATGTCAGCCTCCTCCGCCTCCGTTTGCGGCGCCCCAAACCAGCGACCCCACCTGTTCCCCCTGCAAGATGCGGCGCAGGTTGCCTGCTTTCAGTATATCGAAAACGACTATGGGCAGGTTCTCACCGCTGCAAAGTGTGGCTGCCGTGTGATCCATGACGGATAGATTGTTGGAGAGCAAATCCATATAGTTGAGCCGCGGGAGACGGACCGCGTCGGGGTGCTGCCTAGGGTCCTTGTCGTATACCCCGTCCACCCTGTTCTTGGCCATGAGCAGGGCGTCGGCGTTGATCTCGAGCGCCCGCAGCGCCGCCCCCGTGTCGGTAGTGAAGAAGGGGTTGCCGGTCCCTGAAGCGAAGATGACCACGCGGCCCTTCTCCAGGTGCCTTATGGCACGCCTGCGGATGTAGGGTTCTGCGACCTCCTGGATGTCGATGGCGGACTGGACCCTGGTCGGGACGCCGCGTCCTTCGAGGGCCGCCTGCAAAGCCATCGCGTTTATGACGGTGCCCAGCATCGCCATGTAGTCGGCGGTGGCCCCTTCAATGCCGAGCTCGTCAGCGACGTGCGAACCACGGAAGATGTTGCCGCCGCCAACGACGACGGCCAGCTCGGCCCCGGCTTCGACCGCTTCGAGAACTCCCTTTGCCGTCGAGTCGAGGCTGTCCGGGTCGATCCCGTAGCCTCCGTCGCCCGCAAGACTCTCACCCGAGATCTTGAGTACGACGCGCTTTACGGGGCCGAGCTCCGAGAGCCCGGCCCCATCAGTCTCGCCCATAAATCTGGCGGACATTGTCCTACTAGAGCTCGTAGTGGACGAAGCGGCGTATCACGACGTTCTCACCGACCTTCTGGATGGTCTCCTGCAAGAGATCTTCCACCGTCTTGTCCGTCTCTTTGACGTAGGGCTGCGTGAGCAGGGCCTGCTCAGCGACCCACTTGTTCATCCTGCCATCGACGATCTTCTGCGCGATGTTCTCGGGCTTGCCCATCTCGGCGACCTGCTTCTCGACCACCTGCCGCTCCTCTTCAAGCACCCCGGCGGGGATGTCCTCGGGCGAGACGACCAGCGGCCGCATCGAGGCCACGTGCAACGCCACGTTGCGGGCGAACTCCTTGAATTCGGGCGTGCGCGCAACGAAATCCGTCTCACAGTTGACTTCGACGATCACGCCGACGCGCCCGTTGAAGTGGACGTAAGCTTCGATCAGCCCCTCAGTAGCGGCCCTGCCGCTCTTCTTGGCGGCCATCGCCTGTCCCTTCTCCCTCAGGACCTTCCGAGCACCCTCGACGTCTCCGTCGGATTCTTCGAGCGCCCGCTTCACGTCCATCATTCCCGCGGCAGTCTCCTCCCGGAGCTGCTTGATCTTCTCTATCGTACTAGCCAAAGTTCCTACTTCTCCTCAGTGTCTTCGTTCTCATCGTCCGGCGCCTCAGCCTCAGCTTCAGGCGCCTCAGCCTCAGCTTCGGCGGCTTCCGGTTCGACCTCTGTTTCCACCTCCGCATCGACCTCGGTTTCGGCCGATACATCCACCTCAGGCTCGGCTTCGGGATGGGTTGCTACTTCGGCTACCTCTTCAGACTCTGCCGTAGCTTCCGGCTCCGCGTTGGCTTCGCTCTCAGCTCCGCTCTCGGGCGGCGCTTCGGTGTGTCCGTTAGTCGTCTCTGGCTGCTGGACCTCGGCGTTGATCTGGGCGTCTTCTATCACAGGCGGCACGGGGCGATCCTCGACAGGCGCTTCCTCACCCCTGCCCGCGATAATCGCATCGGCGACGAGCCTGGAGATCAGGCTGAT
>DASSJP010000289.1:0-4344 GCA_035691165.1 Rubrobacter sp. | reverse complement strand
AGCGGAGGATACCGCCTTTCGGGTGCGCCGAAGAATGATTGGAGCGTGAGATTGCCATGGCAGAGGATCTTCATGACGCCGAAAGACCACGCGGCAGACGGAACTTGTGGAATCCGTCCCTTTGCGGCTACCTTCTAAAGTGGTTGAATCTCGGTTTACCGACGAGTCAAGCCTGTGGATAACTTGCAGATCCCCACTAATAGAGCTAAATACCGGGCTTTCCGATGCGCTTCAGAGGACTTAACTATCGTGTAACAAAGTTACACTTAACCTTAAGATAAAATTAGACCTGAAGCTGAGGTAAAGCATCGAAAAATACTTTCAGAAAGCCTAGCGTAGCCTGTGAGAGCGTGCTAGGGTTGTGGCCATGAGAGAAGACATGCAGTACATAAGCGGGGTTTTGGACGAACTGGAGGCGATCGTTCAGGACGCATCCGGCGTACCGATGAGCAAAGGGAGGGCCGTCGTAGATCGGTCTGATCTGCTTGTGATGCTGGACGAGTTAAGGGGATCGTTGCCCCCTGAGCTGGCGGAGGCCGAGGCGCTTCGCCGGGAGTGCGGGGCCCAAGTCGCGGCGGCCGAGGAGGAGGCCCAGCGCATAGTCGAGGAAGCGCAGCATCGTGCGAACGCGATGGTCCCCGAGACGGAGCTCTACCGGCGCGCGCAGCGTCGGGCCGGAGAAGTCATTGACGGGGCGGAGCGCTACGCCGAGGAGGTCTCCGACGGCTCCGAGGTGTATCGGGATCGCGTGATGGGGCAGTTGGAGAACTGGTTCCAGGATTCCCTGATCTCCGTGGAAGAGTCCAGGCAGGAGTTGGGTGGCGTCCCTGTGCGCAGGCCCGCGCCTCAGCCTGAGGTGGTCGAGGAGAAGACCGACAGCCAGGGATGGCAGGCCAGCTCGGCCTAGCCGAAGCAAGCACTCCCTTCCCGAAACGCGAGCGCACTACCGGTGACCAAATTCTATGCTGGTCGTGCGTCTACATGTGAACGTTCTGTTTTTGCTCGTCTGATCTTCTGAGGAAAGAGTCGTCAGGGTTCTCCGGTGGGCCTTTCTTGTGGGGTCATGACTTCGCTGAGGGCTTCGAGCCGTGCGTTGAGGCCGTCGAGTGAAGCGTTGAGGTCTTTCGCACGGTCGGGATTCTCGCTGTCTATGGAGATTCGGACGACCTTCGCCCTGAGGTCGAGCAGCTCTTCGAAGGTACTGGAGATCTCGGCGTCCGCAGCGGCTATTCTCTTTTCGAGCTCGCGCAGGTTCTCCTGCCTCGCGGCGGTCCCTGCTGAAGAGCCGGTATCCTGGCTGAGGTCACGTGCGACTTCAGCGGCCCTTTCTCTACCACGGGCGACGTCCACCAGCCTGTCGGCCGCCGCGTGCAGCCTGGGGACCGAGTCGTCGAGTACTGCCCTCGTCACGTCGTCGGAATCCTCGATGGCGGCGACGACCCTGCGGTAGACATCGAGAGCGGCCTCCACCTTCTGGCGAGTCTCCCCGCGGGGTAGCCAGCGGGCACGGCGCTCGGGAGAGACGTCACTGTTTTCTACAATGCTCCGGGATCCTGCCTCGATCTCGTCTCCCCTGAGGACTTTACGCTGGAAGAGGGGATCTCTAGCTGCCAGCAATACCAGGGCAGCGTAGGTCACGAGGGTCAGGGGTAGTAGCCACCACGCCAGGGAACTTGCCGCCAGGGTGGTGGCGAAGATACCCACACCGATCGCGAGTATCACGACGTTGAGCGGGCGTAGCGACGCCGCGCGCAGCATCCGGCTTCGCTCCTCGGGCGAGAGTGGAGCGGGCTCCCGGCCCGCCGGCGAAGGGTCGCGCATCTCAGGCATCGTCTGTCGAGTGTCTGAGACGTACCTCATCCCCGACCTTAAGCACGAGCGCCTTGGCTGCGCTGCCCTTGTTTATGGCGAGGCTTAGACGCCAGTGAGAGTCGGGGACGAGCACCAACTCGCCCGCTTTGGCCGACCCGAAGGTCTCGACGTATCGGACCGACATCTCCCCGTCCCCGACGTCTACCTTCAGGGTGTCACCGTACTCGAGCCCTGACTCCTCCTCTGTGATGGAGAGCCTGGCGTTGCCGAAGTGGTCGATGGAGATAATGCGGGTCACGAGATCTTGACCGCCGCCTGCCTGGGTGCTCGCCGGGCTAAGACGCTCCAGCGAAGAGAGTTCCACAGCCTTCCCGAGATCCGAGAACTCGACCCCGGCCACGAGATGCGCCGCTACCGGGGCGAAGACGTCGCGGCCGTGAAAGGTGTTGGAGACGGGATGCACATGATAGCGTTCGTCGGTGAGCGCGACGGCCCCCGAGATGCCGCCCAGAGACTCCGCCGCAGGAACGAGCAGCCCGTTGTCGGGACCGACCAGCATGGCCCCACTCTCCGTCCGGAGCGCGAGTTCTCGTCGCTCCGTGCCGACGCCTGGATCTACTACCGCCAGATATATCGTGTCAGCGGGCATGTAACGGGTGGCGTTCTGTAGGATCTCTGCCCCCGTCTCCACCGCGAAACCAGGCACCTCGTGCGTGAGGTCCACGATGGACACACCGGGTGCGATCCTCGACATTACGCCCTTGCACGTGCCGACGAAGTCGTCGGCGAGACCGAAGTCGGATAGGAAGCAAACTGGCCTCATACTGGTAGTATAAAACGCACCGTTGCTCGCAGTAGAGACCCACCGCAATCCTGATCTATTCTGCTTGTGAATAATCCGCCCCGAGACTACGCCGAATATCCCGCCCAGTTTCAATGGGTATATCTCAGCCTTAAACTTACCTGACCCTCTATCGATGGTTTATGAACGTTTTGTAGCAGATTACGATTTTGGCCGATACTCAACATATTGTGCTGCGTGATCGCAGGCTAAGAACATATCGTGTCTGGCGATAGTAATGTACGATTTCTGGCTTAAGTAAAGGGATTGTGGAAGGTTGCGGAGAGTGTGGCGGGATGCTAATTTTTGGTTCGGGCGGTACCCGCCTACCCAGGGGCTCGGTTTAAAGCTTGGGTTTAGCGCGGGGACTGTGACGGACTTCATCGGCGGGGAGGGGTGATGGAGTCCGCCAATTGGCTCCTTATGGGGAGGGGCCGAACAGGGCGTCCCGGCGGTGCTGCCGGGACGCTTTTCGCGTGTCTTACGAGGCTATCTCTTTGACTTCTATGCCAAGCGGGCCTACATAAAGGGGTTTTCAAGGAGGGGCGATCCACCACTTCGAGCGGGGATCGATCAGATTGCGCATGACGCGGTGTATGGCTCCGCCCACGTACGCAGGGTCAATCTCCGGTCCGACCATGACCCTTGCTGCCTGCGCTGGGCATACTCCCACACCACGAGCCGGTCGAGGAGCATGTACGCTGGGAACCGCTCTGGGAATCCGGGACGGGGGGGAAGTTGCTCCAGGTACGTGCTCAGGAACGTGCGCGCCAACTCCGGGTCCTCCTCCAGATATAAGGCAGTCTGGCGTGAGAGATCCATCTCTCCATCGCCGAAGAATGCCTCCATCAGGTCGAACACGCCGCTCACGCGCCAGAGCCCTTCCGGCTGCTCGAAGGTGACGTTATGCTCGCCGTAGTCGTGCATCACGAAGCGCGGCTCGAAGGGCTCGCCGAGCGCGTCGTAAGACGAGCGGAGCAAGTCCTCTACCCAGTCGGCGTCAGCATCCGTCGTCAGGTCGGAGTGGCATCGAGCGTGCGCCAGCCACCGCCGCGCCTCGGCGGCCACCCACTCCGTCCAGCTCTCCTCAAACGGGGCGATGGTGTCCGTGGCGAGGTCGTACCGGCCCTGGCGCGGCCAGTTCAGCGCGTGCAACAGCGCGAGATTCTCGCCCATCGAGCGGGCCATCTCGAGTCTTTCATCGCTGGTGAGACCCTCGGTCGCCGCACGGTCCGAGAACTGCAGCCCCGGCATACGCGGCATGACCACGTAGCTCCAACCGAAGATGTCGTCGCCCGGGTCAAGGAGGTACGGCCACGGGACCGGCGCCCGGGTGCGCTCGCGCAGGAGCCGGGCGAAGAACCGCTCGGCCGGGAGCTGCCAGTCGTAGTGCGGGGCGCCCCGCAGAACGTACTCGCCGGTCGTGCTGGTGACGAACACGTTCTGGCCGAAGAACCCGCCGACAACCGGCTCGGCGCGTACGAATTCCCCGAGGCCGAGGCGTTCCAACGCCGACCGGAACTGACCTTCGTCAATCGACCCGAGTCGTCGAGAGTACTCCTTTGCCGCCATCACCGCTCCTAACGACTTCGACCAGGTCAGGTCCTTACTGGCGCTCCTTCTGGTGACGCCCTCAGCTTACTGCTGGATGTTATAGATATCCGATACCTCTGGTCCTGACTCACTATTAC
>DASSJP010000288.1:0-8839 GCA_035691165.1 Rubrobacter sp. | reverse complement strand
AGGCACGAGCGCATTGAGCTTCTCCGCCAGCTCCACATACGGCTCGTACTCGGTGACGTAGAAACAGGTGTGCAGGAAGCGCTCGGCCTGCTCCTTGACCGCCTCGACGACCCGCGGGTGCGCGTGCCCGACGTTCAAAACCCCGATGCCGCCGCCGAAGTCTATGAACGTGTTGCCGTCGACGTCCGTCAGGAGCGCGCCCTTCGCCTCCTTGGCGAACATAGGCGTCGCGATCCCCAACCCCGACGATACGGCCTTGTGCCGCCGCGCCATCAACTCCCGGCTCTTCGGACCCGGTATCTCGGTCTTGATCCTCGTGGACTCAAGCATCAGCGCCACCTCTTCCTGTCGGGCTAACTAATTCCAGTATACCCGCCACCCGATCCTAAGCGATACCCCCGAGCGAGACGTACTTGACATCCAGGTACTCCTCGATGCCCTGGTGGCCTCCCTCGCGTCCGAAGCCTGACTCTTTCAGGCCCCCGAAAGGCGCCTGGGCCGTCGAGGGCAGCCCGTCGTTCGCCCCGATGATGCCGTACTCCAGGTTCTCGGCCAGGCGCATCACACGCCCCACGTCGCGGGTGAAGTAGTAGGCCGCGAGCCCGTAGACAGTGTCGTTGGCGCGTTCCATGACCTCATCTTCTGTTTCGAAGGGCATGATGGCGGCAACTGGACCGAAGGTCTCTTCCTGGGCCACGAGCATGGTGTCGTCCGCGTCCATCAGCACCGTCGGAGGATAGAAGTTCCCGCTACCGTTATTGCCGTTCGTACGTTCGCCGCCGAGGATCACCTTCGCGCCCTTCTCCTTCGCGTCAGCGACGTGGCGCTCGACCTTGTCGATGGCCCTCGGTTCGATCAGGGGTCCGACCGAGACGTCCTCTTGCATACCGTCGCCGACCTTCATGGCCGCCATCTTCTCCGTCAGCTTCTTCGAGAACTCGTCAACGACGGACCGCTGGACGAAGATGCGGTTGGCGCACACGCAGGTCTGGCCCATGTTGCGCATCTTCGAGACTATCGCGCCCTCGACCGCTGCGTCGATGTCGGCGTCCTCGAAGACGATGAAAGGGGCGTGTCCACCGAGCTCCAGGCTCAAGCGTTTCATCGTGTCAGCGGACTGGCGCATCAGGAGCTTGCCGACCTCGGTCGAGCCGGTGAAGGAGAGCTTGCGGACGCGCCTGTCCTCCATTATGGCCGAGGTTATGGCGGCAGGGTCCATTCCGGCGACGATGGAGAGGACGCCCTGTGGAAGGCCGGCCTCCTCGAAGATACGGGCCAGTTCCAGGGCCGAGAGGGGCGTCAGTTCCGAGGGCTTAATCACCATCGCGCAGCCTGCGGCAAGAGCGGGGCCGAGTTTGCGTGTGATCATTGCCGAGGGGAAGTTCCAGGGGGTGATCGCCGCCGTCACCCCGACGGGACGCTTTATGACCAGGATGCGCTTGTCGGGGAAGCTCGCGGGGACCACGTCGCCGTAGACGCGCTTCCCTTCTTCGGCGAACCACTCTACAAACGATGCTGCGTAGACGATCTCACCGCGGGACTCGGTTATGGGTTTACCCTGCTCCAGCGTCATGACCCTCGCGAGATGCTCTTTGCGCTCGTGCATCAGGCGTGCGGCCCCGCGCATGATCCCGGCGCGGTACTGCGCCGTAGTCGCGGCCCACTCCTCCTGGACCGCAGCGGCGGCGGCGATCGCGCTCTGCATCTCCTCGCGTCCCGCGTCCGGCAGCGTAGCGAGCGTCTCGCCGTTGGCCGGGTTCGTCACGTCGAACGTTTTGCCTGACGTGGCTGAGTCCCGCCATTCGCCGCCTACGAAGAGGTTATCTATCGTACTGGTCTCGATCACATTTCCTCCAGTATCAGTGTCTCTGCGTGGACCCGCTCATCCTGCGATTCCAGGCCGACATCGTCTCCCGCGAGGTCCGGGGGGTCAGCAGGCTCACCACCACGAACACTATCAGGCTGACAAGGAGTCCGACGTAGATCGGGCTGTTGGCGAGGAGTCCCTGCCAGGCCAGGAGAATCAGTACCGTCAGGCCGCCTGCTAGCATCGATGCCAGGGCACCTGTGCTCGTTGCATCCCTCCAGAACAGCGCGCCGATCACGGGTACGAAAATAGCGCCGACAAGCAGGTCGTAGGCGACCGTGAGCGCCCCGATCACGTCGCTCACCAACACGGAGATCACAAGCACCAGCACCCCGACGATGAGGGTGAAGAGGCGGTCGAGGCCGACTGCCGCATGATCTCTGTGCGCCACGAAGCGCGCGTACACGTCATTCGCCAGGAGCGTCGAGGAGGCCAGCAGCCCCGCGCTCGACGTGGACATGACGGCGGCGAGGGCTGCCGCAAGCACGAGGCCAAGCAGACCGGCGGGGAGCACCTCGCGCGCGACCTCGGCGAAGGCGTTGTCGGGGACCTTCAGGTTCGGGAGGACGACCTTCGCTGCCGTCCCGACGAGCGCTCCTGCGAGGCCGTAGAGCAGGCAGTAGACGCCCGCGACGACGCCGCCCCAGCGGGCAATGGCCGCGCTGCGGGCTGTGAACACCCGCTGCCAGATGTCCTGTCCGATCATCAGCCCGAAGAAAAAGAGCAGGAAGTAGGTGAAGATCGTGCTCCCTCCGATAGACGTTATGTCGAAGAAAGACGAAGGTAGCTCCTCCTGCATCGCGGAGAGGCCGCCGGCGCCGAAGATAGCGAGGGGAAGCAGGATCAGGAAGATGCCGACGGTCATCACGCAGAACTGCAGGATGTCGGTGAGCGTTATGGACCACATGCCGCCGACCACCGAGTAGAGGACGACAACGCCTCCTGCGAGCAGGATCGCGACGGTCGATGGGAGACCAAGGATCACCTCGAAAACCGTCCCTATCGCTATCGTGGAGGTAACCGCGATCATCAGCGCGTAGGCCGCCACGATGATCGCGCCGATCAGACGCGAGGAGGCACCGTACCTCAGTTCCAACATCTCGGCGACGGTAAAGACCCCCAGCCTGGAGAGCCGGGTAGACAGCAAGAGTCCCAGCGCGATGATGCCGAGCCCGATCATGAACACCAGCCACATCCCGGAGATGCCGTACTGGTAGCCCAGAGACACGCTCCCGATGGTCGAGGCGCCGCCGAGCACGACCGCGCTCAACGTCCCGACGTACATAAATGGCCCGAGCCGGCGTCCGGCGACAAGGTAATCCTCGGCGCTGCGGGCGCGCGTCAGGCCCCAGTAGCCGGCCCCTATCATGGCGACGAAGTAGAGAATTATGACCAGGTAGTCGAGTACGTTATTCACGCCGCACCTCTCTTTTTCCATAGCGCGATCAAGCTAAGTAAATCGTGCGCCACGTTGGCGGCCAGAAGAGCTGTGATCTGAGCCGGATCGTAGGCCGGATACACCTCCACCACGTCGCAGCCGACGATCTGAAGTCCCGCAAGACCCCGCACGAACTCCTGCGCCTCGCGGCTGGTGAAGCCCCCGATCTCCGGCGTCCCCGTCCCCGGCGCGAACGCCGGATCGACGAAGTCCACGTCGAAGGAGACGTAGACCTTCGCATCGCCGACTCTCTCGCGGATGCGGTCTATTATCCTCGGTATCCCGAGCTCGCGGACCTCGTCAGTCGGGACGAGGTCGAAGCCCATCTCGCGCGCGTCATCCCAATCGTTATGGTCGTAGATCGAACCCCGCATCCCGATCTGGATGGAGCGAGAGGTGTCCAGTAGCCCCTCCTCGACGGCCCGCCGGAACGGCGTCCCATGTGTGTGCTTCTCACCGAAGTAAGCGTCCCAGGTGTCAGGGTGCGAGTCGAACTGTACGAGCGCGAGAGGTCCGTGGACGGCCGCTGCTGCCCGAAGTTCAGCCAGCGCAATGGAATGGTCGCCACCAAGGACAATAGGGACGACTCCGGAGCGGTGGATCGGGGTCAGGCCGTCCTCTATGCGCCGGTAGCTCTCCTCAATGTAGCCTGGGACGACGGAAACGTCTCCGTAGTCGATGACCGAGAGGTGGTCGAAGATAGCCACGTCCAGGCTCGGGTTGTAGCGTCTGAGGAGGTGGGATGCGCTGCGTATCCCCTCTGGACCAAAGCGCGCCCCCGCCCTGAACGTCGCTCCGGTGTCGAAAGGCGCGCCGACTATCGCGACATCGGCGTTCTCCAGGTCCTGCGTGTTCGGCAGGCGCATGAAGGTGCGGACGCCGGAGAAGCGCGGCGTCTCGAAAGAGTCGGCAGGTTCGTAGCGGGTCAAGAGACTATCCCTCTTTACTCAGGATGCGCGGGGCGTCCCCTACCTCTCGGCCACTTCCTCCGGAGATTTCTCCGGGGGTCCGAACTGGCGGCGTAGCAAGTAGGCCACCAGGATCACGACGAGAGCGGCCACGCTCGCTATCAGCAGGGGCCGCTGATCGGGGATCACGAACATCGCGATGAGGACCGCAACCATGGCGGCTATTGACAGGTACGTAAGCCATGGATAGAGCCACATCTTAAGCTGGAGCCTCTCGGGCGCATCACGCTCCAGGCGGCGGCGCATCACGAGCTCAGAGATTGCGATAAGCAGGTAGACGAAGAGCGCGATGGCACCAGAGGCGTTTATCAACCACGTGAATACGTTCTCGGGGAAGAAGTAGTAGATCACCACCGAGACGTAGCCGAAGCTGGTCCCCGCGAGGATGGCCCACATCGGCACGCCTTTGCGGGTGGTATCGGTGAAGAACCCTGGCGCGTCGTTGTGCCTCGTCAGGGCGAAGAGCATACGGGAGGTCGTGTACAGGCTCGAGTTGAGGACGGAGAGCACTGCGGTCAGTACCACGAAGTTCATCAGCGTGGGCGCGAAGGGTATCCCCATCTTCTGGAACGCGATGGTGAACGGGCTCTTGATGACCTCTTCGGCGAACGTGGTGTTCCACGGCACTACGGCCGCTAGGAAGAAGACCGAGACGACGTAGAAGAGCAGAATCCTGTAGATGACCTGGTTTGTCGCGCGGGCCACGCCCCGCTCGGGCTCGTTGGACTCGGACGCCGCAATGGTGACGATCTCCGCCCCGACAAACGCGAAGATCACGGTGACGACGCCGGAAAACATCACCAGACCACCGTTGGGGAAGAAGCCGCCCTTGGCGTACAGGTTCGTGAGACCGATGCCCCCACCAGGCAAAATGCCGATCACGAACAGCGCGGCCAGTACGATGAACAGGACGATCGCCGCGACCTTTATGCCTGCGAACCAGAACTCGAACTCACCGTAGGATCCGACGGAGTAGAGGTTGGTGGCGGTGAGCAGCAGGATCAGGATCAAAGCTATGAGCCATGGCGCTACACCCGGTATGTACTGCCCCAGGATGCTCGCCGCCACGGTGGCCTCGAATCCGACCACGATCGCCCAGAAGTACCAGTAGAGCCACCCGACGGCAAAACCGGCCCAGTTACCCAGAGCCATCCGGCTGTAGTCGGAGAAGGAGCCGACCGAAGGCTGGGCCACCGCCATCTCCCCGAGCATACGCATGATCAGGATCAGGATGCACCCCGTCAGCAGATAGGTGAGGATGGTCGCCGGACCAGCCGCGTTGAGGATCGGCCCCGTGCCAACGAAGAGACCGGCCCCGATGACCCCGCCGATGGCGATCATGGTCATGTGTCGTCTCTTGAGACCCTGTTGCAGGTGGCCTTCCTGGCGACCCCCGTCCCGCTTCTCTGCGCCCGCTTCAGCCATCTTTCCCCTTCCCTATGTACCTTCCCTTCCCGTGCATCTTACAGCTTATGCACGCTCTTTTACAACATCAGGAAGGCCTTCTCAGATCCACTTTCAGACGACGATCAACTCCAGAGGCCGTGCGGAGAGAACCTCCCTTCCAGCGTCCGTGACGAGGCAGGTGCGGCCCAGGCTCATGGCGACCCCGCGCACTGAATCAGCCACTATGCAATGCAAAAAGAAGACCATCCCAGGCTCGGCAGGCACGGAGTTCCCCGAGTACAGCATCGGCCAGTCCATCCAGTTGGGGCTGAAGGTAGTGCCCAATGAGTATCCGCACGCGGCGAAGCGATGCTCCTCGAGCCCTGCCGCGTCAAGGACGCGGCGGTGGGCGTCGTCCACCTCGCCGACGGGACGACCGGGCGCCAGGGCCTCGGTCATCTCTTCGAGCGCCTCGCGGACTGCGGAGAAAAGGTGGCGCTGATACTCAGAAGCCTCTCCCACCGCCAGGGTGCGCATCATCGCGGCGTGGTAGTGACGGAAGGAGCCGGCCCATTCCAGAGACAACTGGTCCGCATGGTCCATACGGCGCATGCCTGCGGCGGAGCGGAACAGGAGGGCGCGGGGACCGGAGCCGATGATCACCTCGTTCGCAGGGAAGTCCCCGCCTCCCTTGAAGATGGCGCCCTGCAATGCCGCAAGGACCTCCCCCTCGAAGACGCCGGGCGCAGCCACCTCCACGGCCCTGTCGAGGCCGAGGTCAGCGAGCCGCGCGGCCTCGCGAACGTACTCGATCTCCGCCGGAGACTTGACAGCCCGCAAACGGGTCACGAGATCCGAAGCCTCCACCAGCTCGCAGAATCCATCGAGCGCGGCCTCAACGCGCTTCAGGTTGTAGCCCGTGAGGCCGTAGGCGTCGGTCTCTATTCCCAGACGCTTGCCAGCGCAGCCGTGCTCTTCGAGGATCTCCTTCAGGTCCCAGGCGGGATCCGCGCCCTCGGCATCGTACCAGACCCTGATGTCCTCAATCACCGACGTGTGTCCGGCCTGGCGCACGTCGGGGGTGCGGGTCAGGAGGGTGAGGGTCTCACCGTCAGCCCCCATGTAGAGACACTGGAAGAAGACATAGCAGAATGTGTCATACCCGCTGAGGTAGTACATCGACTCCTGGCGGAACATGAGCAGGCCGTCGAGACCGCGCTCCGCCAGCTTTTCAGCCACGGCTTTGCGGCGGCCCGCAAGCTCCTCGGGAGGAAAGTGGATCGCCAACGTGGTCTAGGGTAGACGCGTCTACCCGAGGATCTTCCCCGCGTCAGTGAAGGAGAGGCCATGGGCCTCGGCGACAGGCTCGGAGACGAGATCGCCCTGCAGCGTAGATAGGCCCTTCGCCAGGGCCGGGTCTTCCGCTGCAGCGCCTTCTATGCCTTTGTCCGCTATATGGATCAGGTACGGCAACGTCGCGCTGGTCAGCGCGAGCGTCGAGGTCCTCGCCACGGCCCCCGGTATGTTTGCCACACAGTAGTGTACGACGCCCTCTTCCACGTACGTAGGGTCGGAGTGCGTGGTCGGCCTAGCCGTCTCTATGCATCCGCCCTGGTCTATTGCGACGTCGACGACCAGGCTACCAGGACGCATGCTCGCGACCATCTCACGCGTGACGAGCTTGGGCGCTTTCGCCCCGTGCACCAGCACGGCCCCGACAACGACGTCCGACTCGGCGACGTAGAAGGCGGTCCTGGCGCGGTTGGGGATCACGAGGTCCACCCTCCCCTCGAAGATGTCCGAGAGGTAGGCGAGGCGCTTGGGGTTCACGTCGAGGACCCGCACGATTGCCCGCATTCCGACCGCGATCTTGGCCGCTTCCGTGCCGACGACGCCGCCGCCGATGATCGTGACCTTCGCCGCCGGAGTGCCCGGAACACCCCCAAGCAGGAGCCCTGCCCCGCCCTGCGGGCTCTCCAGGTGGTGCGCCGCGGCCTGTATCGCCATCCTTCCGGCTACCTCGCTCATCGGCGTGAGGAGCGGCAGCAAGCCGTCGGGCGTCTCGACCGTCTCGTAGGCGATGGAGTTGATCTTCCGCTCCATCAGGAACTCCGTGAGCCCCTTGTCCGCGGCCAGATGCAAGTACGTGAAGAGCTGCTGGCCCTCCTTGAAGCGGTCGTACTCCTCGGGGATCGGCTCCTTGACCTTCACGATCAGGTCGGAAGCCGCGAAGACCTCGTCGGGACCCTCGACGACCCGCGCACCAGCCTCGGTGTACTCCTCGTCGGTAAAGCCCGCGCCGGCTCCGGCACCGGACTGTACGTTCACCTCGTGGCCGTGGTGCACCAGCTCGGCCACGCCGTCAGGCTGCATGGAGACGCGGCCCTCCATGTCCTTGATCTCCTTCGGCACCCCTACTACCGCCATGACTTTTCCTTTCCCTCGCTGCACCCACGCTCTCATTACCTTATAGCAAGGTTACTATAAACCTGCAAAGATGCTGGTAGAGACCGTTCTTGTAGATGCTCGGGTAGTCGGATGCTTGCTTTTGTGGGGTGAACATTACAATAATGATTCAAGCGCGCAGGGACCGGCATTGCTGGCACGATCGGAGGTGCATTGGCGACAGGAAGCGGTTCGATGGGTTTCTCCATAGGCGAGGTCTCGCAAGCGGTAGGGCTTGCGCCGCAAACATTGCGATTATGGGAGAGGGAGCACCTGATCAGACCGCGCAGGACGGACCGCGGCTACAGGATATACACGGAGCCCGATGTCGCGCGATTGCGCGAGATCAAACAGCTCAGGAAGGTCGAGGGGCTTAACTTCGCGGCCATACGCAAGCAGCTGGGCAGTGCGCCTGCGGCACCCGGCCCCAAGAGTGCTGACGCCGCCAGACGATCGGGGACACCGGGGGAGCGGTTGCGGAGGCTCAGGATCAAAGCCCACAAGACTCTGAAGGAGGTCTCGGAGGCAACAGGGCTCTCCATCTCCTTCATCTCGGCGCTGGAGCGTGGAGGGTCGGGGGCTTCGGTCGCTTCTTTGCGGCTGCTGGCGGGGGCCTACGGGGTGAACATGCGCGAGGTGTTCGGAGCAGACCTGGAGCAGACCTCGCCGTTGGTGCGGAGCGAGGAACGGCCTGTGATGCAGTGGGACAACGGCGTGCGCTTCGAGGAGATGGCC
>DASSJP010000287.1:0-2382 GCA_035691165.1 Rubrobacter sp. | reverse complement strand
CTTTCGACCGACGACGACCTGCCCTGAACTCGGACGCACCTCGGTCACGTAGAGCGGCGCCGGGGCCGAGACGCCTAGTCCGCGTCGCTGTCCAACGGTAAAGTCGACGACGCCTTCGTGACGACCGAGCACCTGTCCTTCGCGGTCAACGACGTCCCCTGGTTCCGCCGCGGCCTTCTTGCGGACGAACTTGCGGTAGTTCCCGTCAGGGATAAAGCAGATATCCTGGCTTTCGGGCGTGTACGCGACGGCGAGTCCCCGCTCCTCGGCGATGGCGCGCACCTCGGTCTTTCTGTACTCGCCGAGGGGGAAGATGGTCCGCGAAAGTAGGTTGCGCGGTACGGGCCAGAGGACGTATGTCTGGTCCTTGCTTGCGTCAACGGGTCGCGCGAGCGTCGGGCCTTCTTCCACCCTGGCGTAGTGACCCGTCGCGACGTGGTGGAATCCAAGCTCGTCGGCGAGGAACGAGGAGGCGTGGAACTTGACGTGGGCGTTGCACGCGACGCAGGGATTGGGCGTCCTGCCCTCCTTGTATGAACCTACGAAGTCCTGCATCACACGCCTGTTGAAGAGCTCCTTGAGGTTGAGGGTGAAGTGCGGCAGTCCCATCCTGTGCGCCGTGTCGCGCGCGAAGAGCACGGTGTCGGGCGAGCAGCAGGACCGGCTGCCCCGCTCGCCGTCGTGCAGCCGGAACGTCACGGTCGCCACATCGTAGCCGGCCTCCTTGAGGAGCAGGGCCGTCACCGCAGAGTCTACGCCCCCGCTCATCGCGGCCACGACCGTCTCGGTGCCAGTTCCCTTGCTCCTCTCCCCATCGAAGAGCATCTCGCCCGCCGTGCGGTTCCAGTGATCCTCGAACGCCTTGTGCAGCGCGTCGAGGACGAGCGTGAGCGCATGCTCCTTGCCGATGGGGAGAGACCCACCAAGGGCGTCCTCCACGTCTGCCTTCGAGACGCGGGCGGCGTCGAGGAGGTGCCTGCCGTCGACCAACTCCGACAGGGCCGAGCCTGCGGCTATGCACGCGGCGCAGCCGTACACCTTGTAGCGGACCTCTTCCAGTACGTTACCCGAGATCCCGACCGTAAAGCAGGCAACGTCGCCGCAGGCTGCGTCGCCAGACTCGCCGCGGCCTGAAGGGTCGGGGATCTCACCCGCGTTTCGCGGCCTGACGAGATGATCTATGACCTGTGGACGATAGCGATCTGTCATAAGTAACCTTCAGCCCGCGTACAGCGGGGAGAGCTCTCGCAGTTGCGCGACAGCGGTCGAGAGAGCCTCGAGGAAGCCATCGACTTCCTCCGCGCTGTTATCCTTGCCGACCGTGATCCTTACAACGGAGAACGCGTCTCTCTCGGGCACACCCATCGCGAGCAGAACCGGCGAAGCCTTGTGCCCGCCAGACGAGCAGGCCGAGCCGCTCCCGATGGCGTAGCCGAGCGAGTCCAGGAAGAGAACCAGGCTCTCAGCCTCGACGCCAGGTACCGTGAGATGGACGTTGTTCGAAAGCCGCCTCTCACGATGCCCGTTTACTCGCACGTCAGGTATGACCTCTATCCCAGCCAGGATGCGGTCCCGTAGCTCCCTTTCGTGCCCGACCCGGTCGTCCAGCTCCTCGCGGGCAAGCCTCGCCGCAGTACCGAGGCCGACGACTCCGGCGACGTTCTGGGTGCCGCTCCTCAGGCCCTTCTCCTGTCCTCCGCCGTACACGAGCGGTTCGAGGATGACGCCATCACGCGCGTACAGCGCGCCGATACCCTGCGGACCATAGAGTTTGTGTCCGGACAGAGCCAGCGTCGAAACCGGAACTTCAGAGACGTCGAGCGGGATCCTGCCAGCCGCCTGCACGGCGTCGGAGTGGAAAGGGATCTCCCTCTCTGCGCAGAGCCTCGCCAGCTCCTGCACGGGCTCGACGGTTCCAACCTCGTTGTTCGCCCACACGACGGCTGCAAGCGCCGTGTCAGGGCGTAGTGAGGCGGCGAATTCGGCAGGGTCCACCATGCAGTCGGCGTCAACGCCGACCCAGGACACCTCGAAGCCTTCCGACTCGAGGCGCCTGGCGGCTTCGCGTACCGCCGCGTGCTCCACGCGTGAGACGACGACGTGCCGCTTCTCGGCGGGGGCGGAACGTGCCAGACCAAGCACGGCCAGGTCATCCGACTCGGTCCCGCCGCTGGTAAACAGGATCTCCTCCGGCGAAGCCCCGATAAAGGAGGCGACGTACTCGCGCGCCTGCTCCAAAGCTTCCCGTGCAGCGTTGCCCAAAGCGTGCAGCGAAGAGGGATTACCGCGCTGCCCGCCGAGTTGTGGAAGCATCGACTCCAGAATCCTCGGATCGAGCGGCGTGGTAGCGGCGTTATCCAGATATACAGATTCGGCCATGAT
>DASSJP010000286.1:0-2834 GCA_035691165.1 Rubrobacter sp. | reverse complement strand
TACATCGAGGAGAGGCCCGCTCCTGAAGTGGCTCCGCTTCAGCTTGCTGAGGAAGAGAGCGAGGCTGTGGCGCCGCGGGCGTCTCGGGTCGGCGCGCTGGTCGTTGGTACGGGGCTTGTTCTGTTCTTCCTGTTCCGCAATTAGATTATGGTGAGCAAGGAGGGGATCGTGATCCACTCACCGCGCAAGACCACAGAGCTTCCGTCCGAGGTAGAGGACGTCTTCCGGGAGTTCCGGACGTGCGAGATGTCCACGCTCGCCAGGGACGGCACCCCGATCAGCTGGCCCACGTTGCCTTTCTGGCGACCCGATGAGGGACGTTTCATGATTACGACCTCGATCTCCCTTACCCAGAAGGTGTTCAACGTCAGGCGCAACCCGCGCGTCTCGCTATTCTTCTCCGATCCCACGGCCAGCGAACTCAAGAACCCACCCGCCGTACTTGTGCAGGCCGACGCCGAAGCCCCTGATGAGATAACGACCTCGGTTGAAGGATTCGCGGACGAACTGCGCAGGGTTTACAGGTGGCAACCTGCTTCGCGCGTGTACAGCAGCAACCCTCTCCTGCGCTACTTCATGGACTGGTACTACATGCGGCTAGTGATCTACGCGACGCCGCGAAGGATCCTGTGGTGGCCGGGTCGCGATTTCTCGCAGGTGCCGTTCGTGATGGAGCCTGACCATGTGGAGTGACATCACGAAGCACCTCCCTGACTTCGAGAGTGCCGTCCTTACGGGCGTAGACGCCGACGGCTACCCGTTCAGCGTGCGCTGCTGGCCATACCCTGATGCCGCAGCAGCGGAAGTGCTTCGGGTACAGCTACCCGCCGGCACGCTTGTCCGGCCCGGTCCAGCGAGTCTGCTCTGCCACAAACACGACGAAAACCTGTGGAACCTCAGGAGCTTCCTCGTTCGCGGCGCCCTGAGCCGGGACGAGAGGGGATGGAGCTTCGAGCCGCTGCGGTTCATCCCTGGAGCCGGCATCGGGGGGCTTCCCGCCATGGCGCGGTTCTTCATCGGCTCGCGCCGGAATGCCAGACGTTACCTCAAAAAGCGCGGGCTCGCGCGCCCCCGCATTCCCTGGGATGAGATCAACGCCATCAAGAAAGAGGTAATCTCCTCACAGTAGATTGCCATGATGGTGCGCCGGGTAAGACGTGAGAGGATCCTTCGCTCACTGTGGCTACTGCGTCCCGGCGCAGCAACTATGAAGACGCTGTCAATGCTGAATCCGGCCTTCCTTATGAGGCGGGTGGCACGGTAGACGATACAAAGTACCTGACCCGTGATCGTCGGAGGGCTGGCAAACAGGAGTCAGCCGCGGGCGAGTGCTGCTACTTGCTCGAGGTTTATGCCATGGACCAGCGGATCGGCATGTCGATGCACCTGCCGCCACTCGGATCCCTCACGGCGAAAGACCCAGGTCACCCGGAGCGACAAGTCCTGGTTCGGCAGATCACCGACCTGGCCATGCTGCCGTTCGATCACCACCAACACGACGAGATCTCCCGACGTGTATGACTCCACCAGTTCCAGCTTCGCCTCGCCGCCCTGAAAGAAGTGCTCCAAGGCTTCCAGACTCTCTCTCGATGCGTCGAAGCCACGCGTCGGTTCGCCGCCGAACGGAGCCATCAGCGTGAATTCGTCCGCATGCTGAAGAAGCGTGATGTAGGCGCGTATATCCCCGCGTATAAGGGCCGAGGCGGCTTCCCCGGTGCGCCGAATGAGTTCGGCAAGTTCCTCGTCGCTGACGGTTCTCTGCGCCATGGTCGCGACCTCCTGATCTAGGGGTATAGGCGGTTCCGCTCCTGGGGACACCCTTCTTCACCGACTCGACGATCTTCTCTCTGAGATCCATCGAGTACGCTATCATGCTTCTACCTTACCCGGCGCACCACCATCATCGCAACCCGCTGTCAGAGCGCGTGAACTCCTCCGGATAGAAAACAGGATTGTGGCTGGCAAGCAGGCGCGAATGTAGCAAAGTACGAAGAACGATCACGCGGCGACACGAGCCTCGAGCGTAGATAAAGAACCGCACACTACCATTCCACGAGCTTCCAGATCTCCGGCTGCAATTCGTCTCTCTCGCCGATCTCGGCGAAGAGCTCCACGGCCTGCTTGAGGTGCGCCATCGACTCTTGCTCGCGGCCTGCGGCGTGGAGCAGGTCGGCGAGGTTGTTGTGTAGCGCGGCCTCCCTGTGACGATCCCCTGAGGCCACGCACAACTGAAGCGCGGTTTCGGCGAGCCTCATGGCCTCCTCTGACTCCCCGCCGTGTTCGTGAGCTAGGGCCAGGTTGTTGAGGGCAGCCACCTTCACATCCGAGTCCCCGAGCTCCTCCGCGAGATCCAGGCTCACTTCGAGATGACGCAGCGCCTCGTCCTGATCGCCTGCTTTGCCGGCCAGGATGCCGAGCATATTGTGGGCCTGGGCAAGAGCTCGCGTATCGCCCGCGCCTTCTGCCAGCTCCAGCGCCCTGCGGGCGAACACGGTCGCTTCGTCAGGCTCGTCCTGGCTGTGGGAGAGCAGGCTCCAGTCGGCGTAGAGACGCGCGAGCTCCGCCTCGTCCTCTCCGAGCTCTTGCAGGGCCGACTCGTAATGGCTCCGGGCGAGATCCCGCTCTCCCCTGCGGGCGTGGACGTTGCCGATCTTGTGTTCGAGTACGGAGAGATTGCCCTGCCCGGCTGAGGAGGCCGCGGCCTCGTAGCTTGCGAGCGCGGCACCGTACTCGCCGGAGCGGGTCCGCAGATCCCCGATCGCCTCGTGCAGCGAGGTGACATCGGGATGTCCGAGCGCTAGCGCCTCTTCGTAATGGGCGAGGGCGTCGCTGTT
>DASSJP010000285.1:0-3166 GCA_035691165.1 Rubrobacter sp. | reverse complement strand
TCACCACGGACTGTGAAGTCGTCCATCTCTTCCGCGCTCAACGCCTGCTCCCGATCCGCCGTAGCGCCTCCTTTATGTACTTCTCGACCGTATCCTGAGGTGGCACGTCGTTGAGCGCCTTCTCGGCCTCCTCGAGCCTGTACCCGAGCGCCGTGAGCGCGTCCCGCGCCTCCATGTACGGGCCCCCGCCAACTTCGCCGCCGGACACGACAGGTTCGGGCCCGAAGGCGGCGAGGCTCTTGCCCTTCAGCTCGAGCACCAGGCGTTCCGCCGTCTTCTTCCCGAGACCGGGAACGGAGGAGAGTTTGATCACATCCCCCCTCGCCACGGCCTCGGAGATCTCCGCTGGCGACATCGCCGAGAGCACCGCGAGGGCCAGCTTCGGCCCGACCTTGCTCACCGCTGTCAGCGCATCGAACGCAGCCCGCTCCTCGCGCCCCGCGACCCCGAAGAGGAGCATCGCATCTTCTCGCACCACCAGCCTGGTGTGGATGACGCATTCCTCACCGAGCGAGGGCAGCGCCCTGAGCGTCGCCAGCGACGCCGAAGACCTGTAACCCACGCCCCCGACGTCTATGACGACACCTTCCGTATCTTTCTCGACCAGAGTACCGCGCAGCCTGTATATCATTGGCTAATTATCCCGTACATCGGCTATTTCCCCACCCCTACCTTGCCGGGCAAATTGCTCGAGAAGGCGTGGCAGATGGCGATGGCGAGGCCGTCGGCGGCGTCGTCGGGGCGCGGTATCGCGGGCAGGTTGAGCAGCGCCTTGACCATCTCCTGCACCTGGCGCTTGTCTGCCCTTCCGTACGAGGTGATCGCCTGTTTCACCTGCAACGGCGTGTACTCCGTGACTTCGATCCCGGCCTTGTACGCCGCCAGTAGCGCGACACCACGCGCCTGCCCGACGGTGATCGCCGTTGTCACGTTGGTGTTGAAGAAGAGTTCCTCTACGGCGACGGTCTCCGGCCTGTAGCCCCGCACGAGTTCCGTAACACCGTCGAAGAGCCGCCCGAGCCTGCGCGGCATCTCCCAGTCGGAAGGGGTGGTGATGGCGCCATGTTGCACGTAGCGCAGGCGGTTGCCCTCCTGCCGGATCACACCCCACCCCATCGTCGCCGTCCCAGGGTCGATTCCGAGTATCGTATGTCCCCTGCCACCGGTCGCGAGCATGAGTTTAGGTTACCCCCTCCCGCCACACCTTGCACCGTCTTCTACATCTTGTGCGTTCGCCGGAGGCTTCTACTACGCTGTACGACCCCTCGAAAACGAACCGTCTACCCCAATGCTGTGTGCGTGACCTGTATCCCGCAGGACGAGAGGCAGCTTCTCCAATCCACGCAGGTACAATCCACGGTGCCAGCGCAGCGACTCTGGTTCCACGGCCAGATGCATCTCCGGGAACCGCTCCAGGAGCGCGCTGATGGCGATCTGGCCTTCCATCCTGGCGAGCGGCGCCCCGAGGCAGTGATGCACCCCGCCCCGCCCGAATGCGAGATGCCTGTTGGGATCCCGTGCAAGGTCGAGAAAATCTGGGTTCGCGAATTGCTTTTCGTCGCGGTTGGCGGAGCCGAGAACCGCCAGAACGAGCTCTCCACGGGGTACTTCGAAGCCGGAGACCTCCAGGTCCTGTCGCGCATAGCGCTCGGTCGCGATCTCCACGGGAGACGTGTACCTCAGTAGCTCCTCTATCGCCGGCTTTATGAGCGGAGGGTCGCTCCTTAGCTTCTCCGTCTGCTCCGGATGCTGGAGGAGCGCCAGAGTGCCGCTGGCGATGAGGTTGACGGTGGTCTCGTGCCCTGCGACGAGCAGCAAGAACGCCATGGCCAGAAGTTCGTCCTCGCTGAGCCTGTCCCCCGCTTCCTCAGCCTGGATCAGCGCGCTCATGAGATCGTCCTGGGGCGAGATACGCCGCCGCCGGAACATCTTCCGCAGGTAGCGTACGAACGCCAGGGCCGCAGGGAGCGCCCGCCAGACGTCACGTCCAGAGGAGACCGAGACGATTCTGTTCGACCAGCGGTGAAATCTTCGGTGGTCGTTCGCTGGGACACCGAGGAGCTCGGCGATCACGGTTGCCGGCAATGGCAACGCGTAGTCACGGACGAGCTCCGCCTCGTCCTTGCGCTCCATGTCGTGGAGCAGTTCGTCACAGATCGCCTCGATCCGTCCTCGCAGCAGCTCGATGAGGCGAGGCGTGAACGCTTTGGAGACGAGAGCACGCAGCCGCCTGTGGTCAGGTTCGTCGAGGTCGAGCATGTTGCGCTCAAGTGGCTTGAGGAAGCCGGGGACCCACGGCTGAGATTTTTGCTGCTCGGGATCCAGCGCATTCAGCGGGTCCTTGGCCAACCTGTCGTCTTTGAGCACACCGGCAACGTCGTCGTAGCGGGTCACCAGCCAGGCCCTCCGCCTGTCGGACAGCGTGGTGCGCCATACGGGAGCCTCCGCGCGCAGGCGCGCGTAGAACGGATAGGGGTCCGCTTTGAAGCTCGGACTCGCCAGATCCGGCCCGACTATCTCATTCACCTCGACCACCTCCACCAAGGCCGTGGATGAGCAACCCGGCGAGTACACCCGAGGCCTCATCCCACCGCGAGCCTACCTCCTCGTCCCCGAGAAGACCCAGAACAAGGAGCCCGAGAACGGCCCCTGCGACGGCCCGCATTGCCAGTGGAGCGTCCGTCGCTCGCGCTTTACCCTGCTCTATCCTCGACCGGAAGTTTTCCTCGCCGATCTTCATGGTCGGCTCCACGACCCGCCGCAGATACCGCTCTCGTAGCTCTGCATTTACAAGCATCTCCGAGAGGACGACCCTGAATACCTCCCTGTTTTCCCAAATCAAAGTCATCCTGCGCCGTAGATACTCTTCCATGAACCGCCCGAAGTCCGTGGCCAGTCCCTCTTGGAAATCTTCCGCCCTGTGCTCGGTCTCGTTGAGTACATCGAGGATGGCTAGTAGCAGAGCGTCTTTGTCCTGGAAGTAGTTGTAGATGGTCCCCTCGGAGACGCCAGCCTCCCGCGCCACCTCCCTGGTGGTGGCCCGGCGAAATCCCTTCTGCGCGAAAACCCGCTTGGCAGCCTCGAGAATCTGCTCCCGCCGCGCCGCAACGAGAAGATCCCGCACCCCGCCTTTCCCCAATTCCGACACCATACACATCTCCCTATT
>DASSJP010000284.1:0-3640 GCA_035691165.1 Rubrobacter sp. | reverse complement strand
AACTCCAGCCTGACGTGCTCACCGGTGTCACGCACGAGGAACGCGGAGACGGCGAGCCCAAAGACTACGTACGCCACCCCGAGATAGAAGGGCTCGGGCCTGAGGCCGTAGACTGCGGCCAGGTACCCTGTGGCGAGCGCCGTGAGCCCGACAGCGAGGTAGCCTGCGAACTCGTTGAGGCCAACGGCGAGGCCCCGCCCGCGCGGTCCCACGAGGTCTATCTTCATAAGGACCGTCATGGACCAGGCGAGGCCCTGATTCACCCCGAGCAGTACGTTGGCAGCCACGATCCAACCCCACGAGGGGGCGAGCATGATCATGAACGGCACGGGAACACCGACCAGCCACCCGGCCACCAGTACTTTCTTCCTGCTGAAGGAGTCGGCCAGCGCCCCCGAGACCAGGTTCGAGCAGGCCTTCACCACGCCGAAGGAGACGATGAAAGAGAAGATGGCCGTCCTGAGTACGAGCCCGAACTCCTGCGAGCCGACGAGCGGGACGACGGTGCGCTCCAGGCCAACCATGCCGCCGACGAAGGCGTTGACAAGGACAAGCAGCGCGAACTGCCGCCAGTTCTGCTTGAGCCCGAGGCGGACGGCCGAGGTGCCCCCTGTGGTGGTCACCTAGCCCACAGCGCAGCGGTTCGCGCCGGCCTCCAGCTCGGTGGGATCTCCTTCCGGCAATTCTCCTGCTCTGTTCGACTCCACGATGCGCTCGTAGTTCTCCGGCGGAGGCATGGCACTGCCCGAGATCTTCTCGACGAAGGCCTCCTCACTCTCGTGCAGGAGGGGGACATTTGCTCGCACTTCCGCCAGGGTCCCCGCGACCGGGACCCCGTCGAAGGAGACGGGCGTGCCTGTGTGCCCTGGCAGGACGAGCGTTTCCGGCGCCATCTCGAACAGGCGGCTCAGAGAAGCGTACAGCGAGTGCGCCTTCTCGCGCGCCCCGCCTGGTGCCGCGCCAAGGTCCGGACGGCCCACCGAGTCGATGAAGAGCGTATCTCCTGTGAAGAGTGCCCGTCCGTCGAGGAGGTAGCAGGCACTCTCCGGGGTATGTCCCGGCGTCCTGACGGCCTCGAGCTGTGCTGTGCCGATTCCGAGCGTCTCCCCGTCTCCGAGCGCCGAGAACGGGTAGGAAACAGGTGTCTTCTCAGGCATGTGGAGCGTGGCCCCGACGAGCTCGGCAAGGCTGCGCGACCTGGAGAGGTGGTCGGCGTGGACGTGTGTGTCGAGCACGCGGGTCACCTTCCACCCCCGAGAGACGGCCAGGTCGATGTAGACCTTGGGGTCGAGGGAGGCGTCGATCACGGCCGCCTCGTCTCCTGTACCGATCAGGTACGACAGGCATCCCTTGCCCGTGCGCCTCACCTGGATGACCCGTGCATCCGTCCCGGCCACGCTTACCTCGGCCTCGTTCCAGGCCATGCTCCACGCGTTCATCCCGCCCTCCAGCGTGTAGGCCTCCAATCCGCGGTTCCTCAGCTGCTTGGCGGCAACCGCGCTACTGTTTCCCGCAGCGCAGACGGTCACTACCGGTTGTCCTTCCGGCAGCTTCGCACCGTCCATGGCGTTGGGGTCCTTCGCCTTGAGGGCATCATAGACGTCAATGTGGAGGCTGCCGGGGATCCACCACTCGCCGCGCTGGTCTTCCGGGCGGACGTCCAGCACGGTGACCGGCGCGCCCCGCTCCAGCATCTCCCTCAAAGACTCCAGGTCGATAGAGGTGCGGGTCATGCCCTCTCCTCTCCTGTACCTTTGATCGGGATCTCGCAGCTCCACGCCGCCATTGCGGCGGTCAGCTCCTCCTCGTCGGTGGTCTTGCGGGCCCGGAAGTTGATGCCCAGAGTGCCGAAGTTCTCAGCACTGCCCGCCTGTGGGGCACCGCCGAAGACGTCCTTGCGCCAGGTGATCTCGAAATCGACGAAACCTGCGGCCACGACCGTGGCCTCTAGCTCTGCCTCCAGCAGAGCGCCGGCTATTCACCCGGTCCAGAGGTCTATCTTGCGTTTGGCGCTCTCGGGCACGGCTTTCTGGACAAGGATGTCCCCGATCTGGAGCCGACCGTCGGGCCCAAGCACACGTCCGATCTCCTGCAAGGCCGCCGCTTTGTCCGGCACCAGGTTGAGCACGCCGTTGGAGATGAAAACGTCCGCCCACCCGTCGTCCACAGGCAGCGCCTCAGCGTAGCCCTCACGGAACTCCACGTTCGTAAGGCCCGCCTGCCTGGCGGCCAGACGGGCCTTCTCAAGCATCGCCGGGGTCATGTCCACCCCGATGACACGTCCCTCTGGTCCAACTTTCTTTGCGGCGATCAGGCTGTCTATCCCTGCACCCGAGCCAAGATCAACAACCCTCTCACCCGGACGCAGCTCGCCCAGGCTGAAGGGGTTCCCTGTACCGGCGAAGGACTCTATGGAGGGCTCGGGGATCCCCTCCAGCCACTCGTCCGCGTACTCCAGCATGCGGGCCAGGGGCCTCCCCGTGTGGAAGTGGAAACCCTTGTGCGGGTCGGAGGCGACCTCGGCGTACTCCTCCTTGATCGCCTCCCGCAGGCTCCCAACGTCGAGGGCCGGCTGTTCTCGAACGTCTTCGCTCATGGGCGCTCCTTTCGTATCTTTTTGATCGGCCGAGACCTACGTTTACATGTCCTTCGCCTCTATATCTACTGTGTGTTCTCCGACTCGACCGGGTATCCTGCCGCCCGCCACTCGGGGAACCCGTCCGTGAGCCTGCTCGCCCGATAGCCCCGGGCGTTCAAGACCCTCACCACCTCGTCGGAGAACACGCAGTAGGGACCCCGGCAGTAGGCGACTATCTCCTTGTCTTTGGGGAGCGTCTGCAAGGCCGCTTCGATGGCGTCCACAGGCACGGAGAGAGCGCCGGGGATGTGTCCGGCCCGATACTCCTCCTCCGGGCGTACGTCGAGGACGATCACTCGCCCCTCGCCAAGACGTTCCATGAGCGTCGTAAGCCCAACAGCTTCCAGCGCACCCCTGTCCTCCAGGTAGGTCTCAACCACCCGGTCCACCTCGGCCAGCCGAGCCTCCCCAAGAGTGCGGACAGCCTGCCACGTCAGGAATACATCTTCGTCTGCCAGCCGGTAGTAGGCGTAAAGTCCCTCGCGGCGCGACTCGACCATCCGCGCGCCCTTGAGCGCCTGAAGGTGCTGCGATGCATTGGCCACGGGCATCGCAGTCTCACTCGAGATCTCCTCGACCGTGCGCTCGCCCTGGGCCAGAAGGTCCAATATCTCCAGACGCTTGGGACTCGCCATCGCCTTGCCGATCCTGGCGAACTGCTCGAATAGCCGATCCTTGAACGCCCTGTGTACAGCCGCATTCATATATTCAATAGATTAATTGAATATCATTGCTGCTTCAACATACCTATCATTCCGGCGCTCTCTGGACTGTTGGATGTCTTCGTTCATCCGACGGCGTGGGAGAGGTTCCCTTGAAGTGCCGAAAAAAGTCCAAAGAACACGGCATTGACGTGGGAAGTGCGCATGTCTGGTGCCATACTCATACACAAGTAAGAGTGAGGAGGTAAGAGGTTATGGCGAGGGCAGGAGAGAGGATCTACAACCCGGTTCAGGGGGACTGGGTTATTTTCAAGGTGACCGCTCGGGACACGAATGGGGA
>DASSJP010000283.1:0-5694 GCA_035691165.1 Rubrobacter sp. | reverse complement strand
CCAGGTAAGGTTCTTCGCGTTGCATCGAATTAAAGAACATGCTCCGCTGCTTGTGCGGGCCCCCGTCAATTCTTTTGAGTTTTAGCCTTGCGGCCGTACTCCCCAGGCGGGACACTTAACGCGTTAGCTGCGGCACAGAGGGATTCGACTCCCCCCACACCTAGTGTCCATCGTTTACGGCTAGGACTACCAGGGTATCTAATCCTGTTCGCTCCCCTAGCTTTCGCGTCTCAGCGTCAGGAATGGCCCAGCGAGCCGCCTTCGCTACTGGTGTTCCTCCCGATATCTGCGCATTTCACCGCTACACCGGGAATTCCACTCGCCTCTACCATCCTCTAGCCCGGCAGTATCCATCGCACGCCCGAGGTTGAGCCTCAGGATTTCACGACAGACTTACCGAACCGCCTACACGCTCTTTACGCCCAATAATTCCGGACAACGCTCGCCCCCTACGTATTACCGCGGCTGCTGGCACGTAGTTAGCCGGGGCTTCCTCGAAAGGTACCGTCAGGCTAGGGGCTATTAACCCTTCGCCCTTCGTCCCTATCAACAGAGCTTTACGACCCGAAGGCCTTCATCGCTCACACGGTGTTGCTGGGTCAGGCTTTCGCCCATTGCCCAAGATTCCTGGCTGCTGCCTCCCGTAGGAGTCTGGGCCGTGTCTCAGTCCCAGTGTGGCTGATCATCCTCTCAGACCAGCTACGCATCGTTGCCTTGGTGGGCCGTTACCCCACCAACTAGCTAATGCACCGCGGGCCCATCCCTCGCCGGATGGCCGAAGCTACCTTTCCTTGTCGAGCCATGCGACTCGACAAGCGTACGGGGTATTAGCCGGAGTTTCCTCCGGTTGTCCCCCTGCGAGGGGCAGGTTGCCCACGTGTTACTCACCCGTTCGCCACTTTACTCACCCCGAAGGGCTTTCTCGTTCGACTTGCATGCCTAAAGCACACCGTCAGCGTTCGTCCTGAGCCAAGATCAAACTCTCCGAACTATACCGTTCGGCGCCGAAGCGCCTACTTTAGTAATGGTTGGTGCGGGCGCCACCCGCTCGGCGATCCGCATTACACTCTCGGACCGCAGAGAGTCAGTCTCGGCGGTTAGACGGGTTCTCTACCCAATCTTTTACTGCTATTCAGTTTTCAAGGCCTCAAGCCCCTGCCTCTCGGCGGAGCCGACGAAGACTACCTTCTGAAGGCGACTAAAACGCCCACCTTTCGGCGGGCCAGGTAAACGCTCCCAATCTGTAGGGAGTCCTACCCTATTTGCCGCTCTCGATTTTCAAGTAGTTCCCCGTCATCAGCTAGAGAAGTATAGCACCACCCCCCAAGGTGTCAAACCCATGGCGGGAGTTTTTTCGGGCCTTTCTTCTCCACGCTACCGTGCACCCTCCAGCGCCTCTCGGCTACCTCCGGGCTGCTCGGCGGAGCAAGATTATAGCCCCATAAACTCCGTCGTCAAGTGGGTCCCGTCGAGAGGTCGGAAACTTACTCTACCGGCTGACTTTCAGACGCGCGTAGCGGCGCTTCCCGACCTGGAGGACTTTGCCATCCAACTCTTCGTCCGACAAGGATAGTTGCTCGTCGGTAATTACGTTCCCGTCGAGACGGACAGCTCCACCACGTATGAGCCGCCTAGCTTCTCCGTTTGTCTTCGCGAAGCCCGCGTTCACAATAACGTTCACTATCCATCTATTAACCTCGATTTCCACTGTGACACCTGCAGTCCCCTGCGCCGCTGCCGACAAGTCAACCGTCTGGATGTCTTCAGGAATCCCGCGGCGCACTACAGTATTGAAGTGCTTCTCCGCGTCGGCGACGGCCGACTCTCCGTGGAACGTACTCACCAGCGAGCGTGCGAGCTCGCGCTTCTGCTCGACGGGCTCGGCGTCCGGCGGTTCCCTGTCGAGCAGGAGCGAGTAGTAGTCGGGCATCAGGTGGTCGGGGATCCTCATTGTCTTCCCGAACATCTCGCTCGGCGGGTCTGTTACGCCTATATAGTTGCCGACGGACTTGCTCATCTTGATGGCGCCGTCGGTGCCGACGAGGAGCGGGGTCGTGACGACGCACTGCGGGGTCTTCCCGTAGTACTCCATCACCTGGCGGCCCATTAGCAGGTTGTAGAGCTGGTCGGTGCCGCCGAGCTCGACGTCGGCGTCTATGGCGACAGAGTCGTAAGCCTGCATCAGCGGATACAGGAGCTCCGTCAGAGTGATCGGGTCGTTCGCAGCGTAGCGCTTGCTGAAATCGTCGCGCTCCAGGATGCGGGCGACCGTCGTTGCGCGGGTAAGGTGGATCAGGTCTTCCATCGTGAGCGGCGCGAGCCACTCCGAGTTGTGGCGGACCTCCGTCCTGTCGCGGTCGAGGATGACGTAAGCCTGTTCGAGGTAGGTCCGCGTGTTCTCCTTTATCTGCTCGGAGGAGAGGATCGGACGCGTTTTCGAACGCCCCGACGGGTCGCCTACCCGCGCCGTGTAGTCACCTATCACGAGCACCGCCGTGTGTCCTAGGTTCTGGAACGCACGAAGCTCCTTGAGCACGACGGCGAAACCTAGATGGATGTCGGGAGCCGTGGGGTCTATTCCGAGCTTCACTCGTAAGGTCTCGCCGCTCGCGAGGCGGCGGTCAAGCTCCTCGCGTGGGATTATGTCCACGGCGTTCCTGTAGATGGATCGTTGGTTCGGGTCAGCCTTCATTAACAGATCGCAACCTTCTCGCAATACTAATGTAACCTGGGTCGGCGTAGTGTAGTATATCGGCTCGATGGCCCGCACCTACCAGAGGAAAACGAGTCGGGGCAAGGGAGCCGGCGGGGGCAGGCGACCGGCGGCCCGACGGCCGGTAAGGTTACCGGAGCATCGCAAGAAGCGGGGGTCCTCCCGCAAGGGTCCGGCTTCCAGGATTCTGCATGGTATCGGCATCTTCTTCCTGTGCGTGCTGGTTGCGGGTGTGGCGTTCACGGCGGGCGGGTATCTGGGGCTTATCAAGAGCGTACAGAAGCTCGACGAGCCGCGGACATTCGAGACGCACCCCACCTACATCTACTCGGCCCCGCTCGGCGGCAACGAGGACTCGCGGCGTGTAATCGGGACCATATTCCAGGGGCAGAACCGCAAGACGGCCTCGCTCTCGCAGATGCCGCCGCAGTTGCTCAACGCGGTGGTGGCCAAAGAAGACGAGCGCTTCAGGGAGCACGGCGGCGTGGACCTCTGGGGGATCATGCGCGCTCTCTGGGTGGACATAAGGGCCGGCGAGGCTGTCGAGGGGGCCAGCACAATAACCCAGCAGTACGTAAGGAACGCCTACCTCTCACAGGACCGTTCCATCACCAGGAAGATCAAAGAAGCCCTCATCGCCATCGAGGTAGAGCGAAAAGAGGACTCGAAGGACCAGATCATCGCGGACTACCTGAACACCGTTTACTTCGGCAACAACGCTTACGGGATCGAGGCGGCGGCCGAAACCTACTTCAACAAGTCGGTCGAGGATCTGAGCATCGCCGAGTCGGCTACCCTGGTCGGTCTTCTGTGGTCCCCATCGACGCTCGGACAGGACAGCGAAGGAGCGAGGTATCAGAGGGACCTGGTGTTGAGGAAGATGTTCGACACGGGGTACATCCCGAGCCAGGACTACAACGAGGCACTCGAGGTCCCGATGCCTGAGCACTGGCCCGAGGCGCCGCCGACGCAATCAGGGTTCAGTGGTCCCTCGCTCACCCGCGACTTCGCCGAGTACGCTCACGACGAGCTCATACAGCGTTACGGTGTGAACACCGTCCTCGAGGGCGGCCTCAGCGTCTACACGACCATAGACCTCAAGGATCAGGTCGCAGCTCATGACATCGCATACGGGTCCTCCGGATACCTGCCCAATGCCGACGACCCCGACCTCGCACTCGTCTCGATAGAGCCTGGGACGGGCCGCATAAAGGCCATGTTAGGCGACAGGAACGAGAACTCCCAGTTCAGCCTCGCAACCCAGGGCAGACGCCAGCCGGGCAGCTCGTTCAAGGTCTTCGCCCTCATCGCCGCGCTCGAGCAAGGCATAGACCCCAACACCAAATACGTCTCCGAGAAGAAAGAGTACGACGTCGATGTCGGCCTCGACAAACCAGAGAAGTGGGTCGTCGAGAACTACGACGGGATCGTGCGCGGTGAGATCAGCCTCAAAGAAGCGCTCTGGTGGTCTGACAACACGGTGTTCGCTGACCTGGCGATGAACGCCGACGGCCGCGGTCTCACTAACGGTCCGGACAAGATCGCGGACGTCGCGAGGAGGTGCGGCATTACCGCTGATCTCCCCGAGCATCCCAAGCCTTCGATCGTTCTCGGCGCCTACGAGGTCTCCCCGCTTGACATGGCGTCGGCCTACGCGACCATAGCCAACGGCGGACGCCGGGTCGAACCGACCGCGATCTCCAAGGTCGTGAGCAACGAGGGAAAGCAGGATGAGAAGGTGCTGTACGTAGCCCCCGACCACCCCGAGGGCAAGCAGGTCATAGACGAGGACATCGCCCACAAGGCGACCGAGATCATGGTAGGAGACGTCACCGAAGGCATCGCGAAGCAGGCCTCCCTGGGAGACCGCCCTGTCGCAGGAAAGACAGGCACCAGCGAGAACTTCTTCGACGCCTGGTTCATAGGCTTTACTCCCCAGCTTGTTACTGGAACCTGGATGGGCTACGCGGAGGGCGGAAACACCCTTGAATACGTCCTCGACTACGCCCGCAAGCTGCACCACCTCTCAGGCGGCGTGACCCCGGCGGAGATCTGGAAGACCTACACGAAAGAGGTTCTGCAAGGGGAACCCATCGAACAGTTCGAGGGCGTCAAGTTGCCCGAGCAAGTGGACCACAACGTCGCGCCCGGTGGCACTGAGCCGACCACCCCCGAACCCGGCGCGACGGGCGATGCAACCCGCAACGCCCCACCCACGAAGACCCGCGAGCCGGCAAGATCCCGTCGAGCGGCCAGGGCTGCTGC
The DNA here is from genome assembly GCA_035691165.1 of Rubrobacter sp. Taxonomy (GTDB): domain Bacteria; phylum Actinomycetota; class Rubrobacteria; order Rubrobacterales; family Rubrobacteraceae; genus Rubrobacter_D. The sequence goes on along the minus strand of DASSJP010000283.1, from coordinate 716 downwards.
GGCAAGCGCTGCTCCGGCCAGCGCGGCGCCATCGAGCGCGGCGCCGGCGAGCGCCTCCGCGCCGAGCGTCACACCCCGGAATGCGAGAGCTTCCCGCGCGGCGCGTTCTCGCGGTGCGCCGGCCAGCACCGCTCCTGCGAGTGCTTCGCCGTCTTCTAGCGCTTCGCCTTCCAGCGTCGCACCTCGTCGTCGATAGTCTTCGGCGGCACGGAGACGTGCTTATCGCCGTAGATCAGGTAGCGCCAAGGCAGTTCCGTCCCGCGCGTTATGCCGATCCTGGTGGTCGCGACTATCCTTTCCGGCTGCGTTCCTCCGTTCGAGATAGTCAGGTTGCCCGACGTGAGATCCTGGCCATCGTAAGCCAGGTCAACACCGAGGGCCTGAGTCAGGCGGCCCGGGCCGTTGCAGAGGTCGCGCGCGCGACCCCTTCGCCGCTCCATCAAAGTCTCGCCTTCGAGGGGACGGAGCGCCCTTATGAGCACGGCGCTCCCGACACCCTCCTGTTCGCAGACGGCGTTGAGCAGGTTGTGTGTGCCGTAGGAGAGGTAGACGTAGGCGATGCCGGGCCTGCCGAAGATGTTGCGGTTGCGCATCGTTGGACCCCTGTACGCGTGGCAGGCTGGGTCCTCGGGGCGGTAGGCTTCGGTCTCGACGATCACGCCTGCGGTCAGTCCTTCCGGCGTTTCGTGGGCTAGGACGCAGCCGAGTAGATCGAC
>DASSJP010000282.1:0-2263 GCA_035691165.1 Rubrobacter sp. | reverse complement strand
AGGATCATGTTCCGGATTATGCCGAAGTAGTAAGGGACGGAGAGGACGGTGTTCACGACGAGCGCGCCGACGACGATGTAAACGAGGATCGAGCCTGACTGGGCACCCGCGATGATGATCCAGAGCTTCCCGAAGAACCCTGCGAGCGGCGGTATACCTACGAGCGCGGCCATGAACAGGCCCATGCTCGCGGCGACGCCAGGGTTAGTCCTGACGAGGCCGTTGTAGTTCTTGGTGTCCTCGCCGACCAGGTCGATAACGAGGAAAGCGCCCATGTTCATCGCTGCGTATGCGGCCGTGTAGATAAGGACGGCCTGCACGGCGAACGAGGCCCCGCCCCCCTGCAGCGCCGCGAAAGCAGCAAGTATGTAGCCCGAGTGCGCCACCGAGCTGTAGGCCAGCATCCGTCTCACGTTGCGCTGTCTCAGGGCGAAGAGGTTCCCCACGAACATGGTTATGATCGCAAGGAAGGCCATCACTGCCGTCCACGTCGGTGCGGCTTCGGGCATCCCCTCCAGTAGTATCCGCAATAGTACGGCGAACGTCGCGGCCTTCGGTCCGACCGAGAGGAAGGCAGCAGCGCTAGTGGGGGCTCCCTGGTAGGCATCCGGGGTCCAGAAGTGGAACGGGGCGGCAGAGAGCTTGAAGGCGAAGCCGGAGATCATCAGCACCAGGCCGAGGAGGGCGACTGGGGTAAGGCTTCCAGTGAACGTCTTCGCCACGTCCGCGAGCTGCGCGGAGCCGGAGATGCCGTAGATCAGGACGATCCCGTACAGCAACACGGAGGAGGCTATGACGCCTGTGATCAGGTACTTCATCCCGCCCTCCGCGCTCTCGCGGCGGCTCCTGTCGAAGGCGACCATCGCATAAGAAGGTATCGTCGCCAGCTCGATCGAAAGGAAGATGCCGAAGAGGTCCCGCATGGAGACGAGAAGCGTCGCGCCGAGCACGACGGAGAGGATGAGCGTCAGATACTCTGGCGCGTCTCCCGTACGCCCTGACCAGCGGGCAGCGGCGAGAACGGCGAAGAAAGCGGATCCTGCGACTATGAGCTTGAAGTAAAGCGCGAAGCCGTCGACGACGTATCCGCCGCCGAAGAAGCTCCCTGAGAAGCCTGTCGCGAGCATCACGGCGGCGCTCCCGAACACGGCCAGCGCGCCGATGGCTGCGAGGCCGGCCGAGAGCCCGGCGTTCCTCTCGCCGAATACGCCGACGAGGAGGACCAGAATCAGGAACCCGGTCGAGATCAACTCGGGCAAGAGCGCGACGATGCTCTGACCGGTTACAGCCACTAGCTACCCCCTATCACGCTCAGGACCGCATCCACGGCAGGGCGCTGCACACCTATGAGCAGGGCGGGGAAGACGCCGAGCACAACGAGCAGCACGGCGAGCGGCACGACCGAAGCCATCTCGATAGGCCCTGCGTCCCCGACCCGCTCGTAGGCGGGCCGCTCGATTGGACCGAAGATCACACGCGCCAGCATGTAGAGGAGGTACATCGCGGAGAGGATGATCCCGAACGCCGCGAGTACGCCCTGCACAGGGAACGTCGTGTATCCGCCCATTATGCTCATGAACTCGGAGACGAAGACAGCGAGCCCAGGCAACCCCATCGCGGCGAGAGCGCCGAGGGCGAGGAGTCCTCCGGCCCACGGCATCCTGACTGCGAGACCGCCAAGCTCGCTGATGCGACGCGTTCCCGTCCGCGCTGCTATAACGCCGACCAGGATGAAGAGGAGCGCCGAGTACAGGCCGTGCGAGACCTGCTGGAAGACCGCCCCGTTCAGTCCGACAGAGTTCCCTGATGCGGCCCCGAGCAGGATAAAGCCAAGGGTTCCGATAGAAGAGTAGGCGACGAGCGCCTTCAGGTCAGGCTGCAAGAAAGCCACGAACGAACCGTAGATAATGTTGATCACCCCGAAAGCGGCGACGTAAGGCAGGAACGGCTCCACGCCCTGCGGCAGGAGTGGGATCGCAACCTTGATCAGACCGTACGTCCCGAGCTTCGGCAGGATCCCTGATAGCAACACGTTCGTCGAGGTCGGGCTCGATACGTAAACGTCCAGAAGCCAGCTGTGAAGCGGCACCGCAGGGACTTTGATCAGCAACCCGAACAGTATCGGGGCTGCGATGGCCACCTGCGCCGCCCGCGAGAGGCCGCCACCTCCGCCAAGTGCGCCCATCGCGTAGGTATCGGCGAGGATGCCGAAAGCCAGGAAGCCGGCGAGCATCACCGTCGAGCCGAGGAACGTATAGATGAA
>DASSJP010000281.1:0-2913 GCA_035691165.1 Rubrobacter sp. | reverse complement strand
CCAGCCTCATTAGCAGTATCAGATAAACACCGACCATCAGAATCAGCGCGACGGCGCCGGCGATCAGCAGTATACCGAGGACCCCACCACGGAACCTCTCTGCGGAGCGCCCACGCTCGTCGGGAGGGAGGAGGTTTATCCGCCTCATTCGTCCTCCATGGCCAGGCCGAAAGCGACAGCGAGTACGGGCTCCATCGCCCTTAGCTGGTCGTCCGAGACGTTTGAGCGGTTGGCGGAGAGCTTTTCAACCGGGTTTCCGCGGCCCGTAGCAACGTTCAGCAGTTCTCCCAGATACAGGTCGAGGCCTGGTATAAGCGCCGCTTCACCGGAGATGAGCACCCGCGAGACCTCTCTGGCGGCTTCCTGGGACCGGTGGTGTTCGATCGAACGCTGCACCTCGTCGGCGAGGGCCTGAGCGGCGTTTTCGAGCCCGCGCCGCACGTCGTAGGCGAGCGCAGGGTCGAAAGTATCTTCTTCGGGCAGTGTCTCCTCTTCCTGCTCGTTCCCCAGCCTGACCCGCGAGTTGAGCGCCTGCCTCTCTGCTTCATCGTCAGGAAGGTCGGTGAGCTCCGCCACGGCGGCCACGAAGTCGCCGAGACCGACCGGCACAAAGCGCGTAAGCAACGGATTGCCCTGGTCCGCTACAACGAGGTTGGTGATCTCCGCTCCGACGTCCAGAAGGAGAACGGCTCCGTCCTCGTCGAAGAAGGGGTCAGGGAAGGTAGAGCGCGTCAGCGAGAGCGCCTTGACGTCTACGCCTGCAGGCCGCAAGCCGCTGGTCCGAACCGCCGAAGTGAAGCGAGAGACCATCTCCCTCTGTGCGGCTACGACGAGAACCCTGTCGAGATCCGAGCGCCCCTCCCTGGGACCCAGAACGACGTAGTCAAGAACGGCCTCATCCAGCGGCATGGGGATGTGATCCTGCGCCTCGAAGCCGATGGCGCCCTCGAGGTCCTCGGGATCCATGTGCGGAAAGTCGAGCAGCCTCACAACTACTTTCTGGTTTGAGACGCCGATGGTGACCGACTTGCCCTTGAAAGAATGCGCCTCCCAGAACTCTTTGATCTCGGCCGCGAGGAGATCGTGATCCGCGACCTCTCCTTCGATGATCGTCCCTGGAGGAAGCCTGTGATAGCCGACGTGCTGGAGGACGTAGCCTCCCCCGGAGCTGGAGATCTGGACCGCCTTGATCGACCCGCGGTCGATGTCGATCCCGATGTTCCTCCGCGACCCTACCCGCCTGAAGCGTCGTAAACGCTCCACGACGCCTACACCCCTACCAGTCTGAGATAAAGGGCGAACAGCTCAGGGCCTTCGAACAGGGTGACGAGACCGCCAAAGGCCATGAACACCCCGAACGGCAGCGGGCTGCGACGGCGTATCCTCCCAACCGCGAGGAGCAGCCCACCAACGATCGTCCCCGAGAGCGCCCCGAGGAAGACCGCGAGCGCTCCGTAAGGCCCGAGGAACGCGCCCAGCATCCCGCCCATCTTGACGTCTCCCATACCCATTCCGGCCGGGAACACCAGTGCCAGAGCGAGCAGACCACCTCCGACGGCGAGGATCGAGAGCAGGTATATCCACCAATTCGTCGGGTCTCCGAGCACCGACAGGACGAACCCGACAGCGGCGCAGGGCGCGACGATCGCGTTCGGCAGCAACCCGTGCTCGAGGTCTATCGCGGCAAGGGAGATCAGGGCGGAGATCAACACTAGCGCAGAGATCAGCTGTATGCTAAACCCGAACTCATAACCCGCGGCCCCGAAGAGTATGGCCGTGAGCGCTTCGATCAGCGGGTATCGCATCGGTATACGCTCCCCACATTTCCGGCACCTGCCACGGAGCAGCAGGTACGAGACGAGCGGTATGTTGTCTTTGGGAGCGATCGGCTGGCCGCACTGAGGGCAGCTCGATGCGGGCCACATCACGGAGCTTCGTCGGGGCACACGGTGGATCACCACGTTCAGGAAGCTCCCGATAACCAGTCCCAGAACGGCTGCCGCCGGTGCGATCAAGCGCCCTCCCGGGCAATGTGTCGAAGCGCGCTCACCTCCACGTCGGCTCCCACAGAGGCCTTGCGCCCGACGCTAGAGTTGGAGCCGAGAATGACTCTCGCCCCCACACGTGCCCCTGACCCCACCACAGCCCCCGCGGAGATCCAGCTTCCCGCCCCCACCTCCGCGTCCCGATCCACCACCGCTCCCGGTCCGAGAAAACAGTGGCTACCCACCGCAGCATCGGGATGCACGACCACCCCGGCCGCGAGCACGCAACCACCCCCGACCGTGGCAACGTCAGATATGTATGCTAGCGGATGCACGGCCGTGAAGAATTGCCCCCCGAGAGCTCGCAGGGAATTGGCAACCCGCAGCCTGGCCCCGTTGTCCGTGATCGCAACTACGACGTGTACGGGCTCGATGGAGAGCATGCTCTTGAGCATCTCGACGTCCCCGAGAACCGGATACCCGCGCACCCTGTCCGAGATCGCAGCGTGCGCGTCATCGTAGAACCCGAGCACCCGGTCTCCCAACCCGCTCGCGAGTAGAACGTCCAGCGCGACCCTTCCGTAGCCGCCAGCCCCAACGACGGCGACCCTGATCTCTTCTTCAAGGCCTATTTCCTGTATCTCTACTTCGGGTTGAGGCACGCCTGTAGTAGTTTCGGGCTCTCTTATCTCTCCCTCCTCCCAACAGAGGTTACTCCAGACGCCGCAAGCAGTTTAGCACCGTCGCTGGCATCTTGCTCCTATGCCAACATCGTGCGCCTGTACGTTCGATCCACCCTTCAAATTACAGGATACCGCTAGCGAAAAGCACCTTCGATGGAGTTGCCGAGAAGATAATCGCGCGCCGAAAGTCGCCTGCCACCCGGAACCTGGAGCTCCAGCACCTCGAGAATACCGGTCCCGCAATT
>DASSJP010000280.1:0-4163 GCA_035691165.1 Rubrobacter sp. | reverse complement strand
TCGCCGAGCACAAGTACTATGCGGCAGGCGTGGGAAACGTCCTCGAGATCGCGACGAAGGGACCACAGGAGCGGCTGGAGCTGGTCCGAGTGAAGACGAGTTGAGGGCACGCGCGGCCCATCGACGGCAAACTGCGTGATCCGCCAGGTGGGATCTCAACCCGTGCAGTAACTGGTCGAGATTGAGAGGCGGTCTGGAGGAAAGCGTCTAGGGCTTCTCGGACGCGCGGTTAATTGCCGCCTCCTCCACCGTCTCCGCCCCCTCCGCCGTCTCCGCCATGTCCTCCGCCGTCGAACCATCCCCCGTCTTGGCCGTGATGATCACCGTCTCCGACGGGCCCGTAGTAGCCGCTCGCCGCCTCACTTCCGTCTCCTCCGCCACGACCACGGGAGCCCCAAAGGAGACCTGCGACCACGGCGACCACGACTATCGCCACAATTGCAAGGAACACTTCCACCCCAACCCTCCATTCACATATTCCCGGATAAGAAACCAAGTCTCCCGGCAAGAACCACCCCATTATAACTTGGGATGCAATCAGAAGTGTGACGGGGCACGAATGCGTGTGGTCGAGGATCGTATACTTAACGGAATCAATCAAAGAGACTATTCACAGAGGTGCGACGAGTGGACCCAAAGACGATCGTTGTTATGGAGGGCGACCAGACGGGCCAGGAGCTTCTGGAAGAGGCCCTGCGTGTGCTCGACCCTGCGGTAACCGGCCTCGACCTGGATTTCACACGCTACGACCTTTCGCTCGAGAACCGGCGGGCCACGGGCAACAAGGTCGTTCACGAGGCGGCTGCGGCAATGAAAGAGACCGGATTCGGCATAAAGGCCGCAACAGTAACGCCGGAGGACCCTGACGACGTGGGCTCGCCGAACGCCATCTTGAGAAAGGGTATAGACGGAACCGTCATCGTACGCACGGGGCGGCGCATCCCGGGCGTCAACCCGACGAGCGGCGTGCACGCCCCGATCTCCGTCGTCCGCATGGCCGTGGACGACGCCTACGGGGCGAAAGAGTGGCGCGAGGGTGAGGGGCTCGACGAGGTCGCATACAGGACGGAGAAGATCTCCCGTCGCGTGTGCCGCGGCGTCTCCGAGTTCGCCTTTATCCAGGCCCGCAAGATGCGGGCCAAGGTCTTCGGCGGTCCCAAATGGACTGTCTCTCCGGTCTACGAGGGAATGTTCAAGGAGGAGATGGACCGCGCCGCCGCAAACAGCCGCGACGTCCGCTACGACCCCCAGCTCATTGACGCCACATACGCCTTGCTCCTCACCACCTACGGCGAGCCGCTCGTCATCCCGACATTGAACCGCGACGGTGACTGCATCTCGGACCTAGTTATGCAGATGTTTGGCTCCATCGCGGGGGCCGAATCGCTCCTCATCTCGCTCGACGAGGAGGAGAACCCCGAGACCGTCATGGCCGAGGCCCCGCACGGGACGGCGCCCTCGCTGGAGGGGAAGAACGTAGCCAACCCGATGGCCATGATCCTGGCCGGGGCCGCCCTCCTCACCTTCTTCCACGAAGAGGACGCGAGCCGTGTCTCGCGCGCCATCTACGAGGCGACCTTCGAGACCGTCCTCGACGGCGTCAGGACAGCCGACCTCGGTGGATCGGCGGGCACGACCGAGTTTACCGATGAGATCATACGCCACGTCCGTACCAAGATCGAGGTGTGGAGCGCGCTCGCTTGAGCGCTTCGAGAGCCCTGGGACTGGGCGCCATCTCGGGCCTTCGCTCCGTGTCGGGACCGGCATTCCTGAGCCGCGCAGCTTCTAAGGGCCTGATCTCTCTCGACGGAACCCCGCTCTCATTGCTTGGCTCGCCGCGCGTCTCGAAGGCGCTGATGGTAATGGAGCTAGGGGAGCTCGTCGGGGACAAACTGTCCATAACGCCGAGCCGCACGGCCCTCCCGATACTCCTCGGCCGCGCAGCCTCCGGAGGTCTGGTGGGAGCTGGCTCGTTCGTCTCAGAGGGGCGAAGCGGCGCGACAGGGGCCGCACTCGGCTCCTCCGCTGCAATTGTCGCGGCCATCGCAGGGGAACGGCTGCGGGCGCTCGTTAGCCGGATGACTGGTCTCCCCGACCCCGTCGTCGCGCTCGCTGAAGACGCCATCGTCCTGCTCGTCGGATACCGCACTTTGAGGGAAGTCCCTTAACACGGGCCCATGGTCGACGAAAGGCACCGGCTCAGGACGACCTTCGATGAGGCGGCGGCGCTCTACGACGAGGTACGTCCAGGCTACCCTGATGAGCTCTTCGACGACGTAGTTTCACTCTCCGGCATACCTTCCGCTGGAAAGATACTCGAGATCGGGTGCGGCACAGGCCAGGCTACGGTGCCCTTGGCCCGCCGCGGTTACTACATACTCTGCGTCGAGCTCGGCGGAAATATGGCCGCTCTCGCACGCCGCAACCTGGAAGAATATCCGCTAACAGAGGTGCATACCGGAGCCTTCGAAGAATGGCCCTTGCAGGAAGCGGCTTTTGATCTGGCAATCTCGGCCACAGCCTTCCACTGGCTGGACAAATCCATTGCCTACCCGAAGGTCGCCAGGGCCCTCCGATACGGAGGATCGCTAGCCCTCTTCTGGAACGTACACGTCCACAGCGACGCGAGCGAGGGGTTCTTCGAGGCAGCACAGAGAATCTACGAGCGTGAGGCGCCGGAGATCGTCGGTCCGGAAGACTACAAAGGGCTTCCCCGGCCCGACGAAGTCCCGGACAGGACGGGCGAGATCCAGAGTACGGGTCTGTTCGGAGAGGTGATCACCCGCGGCTACCAGTGGGACGTACCCTACGACGCCGAGGGCTACCTGCGCGTCCTGAACACCTACTCAGGTCACAGGAGCCTGCGCGACGACAGCCGTGAACGCCTCTTCCGCGGCATCGCCGACCTCATCGATTCAGAATATGGTGGCCGCATCGTCAAAGGCTACCTGACCACCCTATACTTTGCCCCAAAGAAGTAATCGGGCGGACGCTCAGACGCCGAAACGGTCCAAAGCATTCCTCACCGAGTCCAGGTAACCGCCACCGAAGAAGTAGACGTGGACGAGCAGCGGATAGAGGTTGTAAAGGTCACGGCGTGTCGCGAAGAAACGTCTATCTATGCCCCGGATCTCCGCGTAGCGTTCCATGAAGGCGTCGCCGAAAGAGTTAAAGAGGCTGATGAACGACAGTTCGATCTCGGGGTCGGCGTAGTAGATGGCCGGGTCGAGGAACGCGGTTATGCGGTCTCCCTTCGCCAGCACGTTGGCGCTCCAGACGTCGCCGTGGATGAGAGCCGGTGGGTTCGGCTCCCCGATCAAATCTTCCAGCCGCTCCGCCAGACGCTCCACCCTGCGCATTTCCTCTAACGGCAACCTTCCTGCGTCGTGGGCAACCCGCGCCAGATACAGCAGGCGTCGCTCCCTGAAAAACTCCACCCAATCCTCCGTCTGTGGATTCGGCTGGTCCAGGCTGCCGATGAGCGTGTCCCGCTCGTGGCCGTAGGCGCTGGCAGTGATTCCGTGCAGCGCAGCCAGCAACTCCGCGGCGTGGCGTTCGGCCCCTTCGGAGAAGCGGCTACTCCCCTCGACGAACTCCATCAGGAGCAGCGTCTCTGAGCCGTGGTAGACCTCGGGTACTGGAAGCTCGCTCTTCTCGCGCAAGTAACGAAGCATGTACGCCTCGCGCTCGAGGTGCGACTCGCCGTCCCGATCTACCTTGGCGACGAGCGGGGTGCCGTCATCGAGCTCGACTTTGTAGACCTCGCCGATGCAACCTCCGCCCATCGGGCGGGTACTACGAAGTCTTTCGCCCAGAGCACCCTCCACGCCCTCCGCCACGATCTTCTCAGCCACCCAGATGCCGCTCCCGGATCTCCCGCAATAATCCTTCGGACGCTTCCTCTATGAGGTCCAGCGCGTGCCGGAAACCCTCGGGGCCGCCGTAGTAGGGGTCGGGCACCTCGGTCTCGGGACCGGGCGCGTAGTCGAGGAAAGGACGGACCTCTGCCCCACCATTGCAGAGCCCGGCGACCGTCCTGTAGTTCTCCTCGTCCATCGTCAGGATGTAGTCGAACCTGTGGCAGTCATCGGGGTCGAGAAGGCGAGCCCGCTGGCCTGAGATGTCTATACCGCGGGCGCTCACGCTCTCCTGCGCCCGCGGGT